>JBPCXN010000052.1:0-26929 GCA_051008495.1 Endozoicomonas sp.
GCCACCCTTAACGATTCTCTGGAAGGTATGACCATCGGTCTGCCAAAAGAGTATTTCTCAACCGGTCTGGACTCCGCCGTAGAACAGCGCATCCGTGATGCCGTTGCGGAATATGAAAAGCTTGGCGCAAAAGTGAAGGAACTCAGCCTGCCTAACCTGGAGCTGTCTATTCCTTCTTATTATGTTATTGCCCCGGCGGAAGCTTCTTCCAACCTGTCCCGTTTTGACGGTGCCCGCTTTGGCCACCGCTGCGACAGTCCCGAAGACCTGATGGATATGTACAAGCGCAGCCGCAGCGAAGGCTTCGGAGAAGAAGTCAAGCGTCGTATCCTTGTCGGTACCTACGCCCTGTCTGCCGGTTACTACGATGCCTACTACAAGAAAGCACAGAAGATCCGTCGCCTGATCCGTGATGACTTCATGGAGGCTTTCGAGCAGTGCGACATTATTATGGGTCCGAATGCACCAACTCCCGCCTTCAACATTGGTGAGAAGAGTGATGATCCGGTTGCCATGTACCTGTCTGACATTTACACACTGTCTGTAAACCTGGCGGGTCTGCCGGGCATGTCGGTGCCAGCGGGTATTGTCGATGGTCGCCCAGTGGGTCTGCAGATGATTGGCCGCCACTTCGAAGAAGGTCACCTGCTGAATGCCGCACACCGCTTCCAGACGACCACTGACTTCCATAAACAGTCACCAGTTATCAGTTAGCAGTTGTCAGTAGATCGTTGAATACCTCAGCTTTTTTATTCAGCAATCTGGCAACGAATTTATTCGAGGATTGGTAAAAATGACTCAAAACAACTCAAGTCGACTGGCAACTGACAACTGTGCACTGCCAACTGGCCCATGGGAAACCGTGATCGGGCTGGAAATTCACGTACAGCTCGCCACCAAGACCAAGATCTTCTCCGGTGCTTCCACCGCATTCGGTGCTGAGCCTAACACCCAGGCCTGTGCCATAGACCTGGGCCTGCCTGGCGTTCTGCCGGTGGTGAATGAAGAAGCCATCAACATGGCCATCAAGTTTGGTCTGGGCATTGGCGCCGAGATCAACAAGGTCAACGTGTTTGAACGTAAGAACTACTTCTACCCTGACCTGCCGAAAGGCTACCAGACCACCCAGTTGGAAAAGCCCATCGTCGGCGCAGGTCATGTGGACATCACTCTGAAAGATGGCTCCACCAAAAGCGTCCGCATTCACCACGCGCACCTGGAAGAAGATGCCGGCAAGAGCCTGCACGAAGATTACCACGGCATGTCCGGCATCGACCTGAACCGTGCCGGCACACCGCTGATAGAGATCGTTACTGAGCCGGATATCCGCAACACCGAAGAGGCCGTGGCTTTCGCCAAGAAGCTGCACTCTATCGTCACCACTCTCGGCATCTGTGACGGTAATATGTCTCAGGGCTCCATGCGCTTTGACGTTAACGTTTCTGTGCGCCCGAAAGGTCAGGAAGAGTACGGCACCCGTACCGAAACCAAAAACCTGAACTCCTTCAAGTTCATGGAAGCAGCGATCCTGAAAGAGGTTGAGCGCCAGATCGACGTGATCGAAGATGGTGGTGTAATCGTTCAGGAAACCCGCCTGTACAACGGTGATACCGGCGAAGCCCGGTCCATGCGCAGCAAGGAAGAAGCCAACGATTACCGTTACTTCCCGTGCCCGGATCTGCTTCCCGTGGTTATTGAAGGCAGCCGTCTGGAAAAGCTGCGCGCCGATATGCCGGAAATGCCGGATGCGAAAAAAACCCGATTTATCAGCGAATTTGGCTTGAGCGATGTTGACGCTGACATCCTGTCCAGCAATCAGGCGACAGCCGACTTTTTTGAAAGCACCGCAAAAGCCAGTGACGCCAAGCTGGCTTCCAACTGGGTTCTGGGGGAAGTCTCCCGCTCCCTGAACGCCAACGACCTGGCGATTACCGAAAGCCCTGTTTCTGCCGAAGTGCTGGCAGGCCTGATCGTTCGCATCAAGGACAACACCATCTCCGGCAACATCGCCAAGAAAGTGTTTGAGGCCCTGTGGAACGGTGAGGGCAAAGACGCAGATGAAATCATCGAGAAGAAAGGCCTGAAGCAGGTGACCGACACCGGCGCCATTGAAGCCATGATTGATGAAGTTCTGACGAACAATGCCCAACAGGTAGAAAACTATCGTGCGGCACCGCCTGACAAGCGTGGCAAAATGATCGGATTCTTTGTCGGTCAGGCCATGAAAGCTTCCAGGGGCAAGGCTAACCCAGGTATGGTCAATCAGATTCTTAAGAGGAAGCTGGATAGTTGATCGCCAGAAATACAGCTTCCTGATTTAAGGAAGCTGCATTGCTTACCAGCCTCAGGCCACAGGTTCTGTGAGCAGCTCTGCATAAACGACAAACATCTGTTAAAACAGGCTTTCAAGAGTCTCAAATTTGAGTCCTCCCATTGCCTTACAGGCAGAATTTCTTTCCCGGTAACTGTCTGCGGACTCCAGAACCTCCAGGTGCGATTCCAGCGCACCCAGAACCGCGCGTGCATCATCCAGTGACTTGTCTAACTGCTTAAGACTGCTAACAAGATTCGCCGGAGCACATTTCTTCTTTAAAAAAGGCTCTGCGTTTCCAGCCAAATGATTCTCAACCTGATCAAGGCGCCGCCTGAAAGCCTTGATAATCGCTTCGAATAATCCTAAATGCCCCAACAAATACTCATCATTTTTGGACTCCAGAGCATCCAATTTTCTTTTAAGCTGCTTTTTACTGCCATCTTTTGCCTTGGCCACCTTACCAACTAATGTTGCTTCTTCCTTAAGCATTCCTGCATATTCTTCGCGCATTCCATTAACCCAGTTGGCCAATGATGTCACTGGCTGCATCAGCTCTGCTCCCTCTTTATGAAACGGAAACAGGTCAACTTTTGGTGTGTAAGAGCGGGTCAGTTTTTCGCAATGTCTATCCAGGAAGATCGTTTCAGCTTTAGGAAGGCTGCGCTTCAGAGCAGCAACAGTAAATGCTTCATCTGTCTCCTCAAACTGAGTTAGCTTATCCAACTCAATCAAAGCCAATTTCAATACCGGAACCTCAGAGGATTCAGTTTCCATTACACCCTCAGAAGAATAGACACGTTTAAATCCTACAAGAAGAGATTCTGTTGAAACATTCTCTGAGGTTTGTTCATAATCACCAGGGACATTGACACTTATCAGTGGAATTTTAACTTCCAGCTTCACAGCTTTTTTCGAAAGCTTGTCTTTCTTGGGTAATGAGGGGCCTTCGTCCTGCATCGCAAGATATTCATCCAATAGGCTGGAGTCTATAGTATCTGTCCGTTGAACACTCGTCCGCTTTCTGGTTTCAGAAAGCCCTTCATGAACATGTGCTCCCAAATCTGCCGTCAGCGGGTCAGTGTTTATTGCTGGTCGAGCTCTCTTTTTTGCACCTTTCTTACCTGTTTTAGCCGGAAGGTGCTGCTTCGGTGCTGCGGGCAAATCAGATAGCAATTCCTCCTGGCCAGACATAGAGCCAAGTATCGACTGATTCACCTTGTGGGAAACACCAGCTGGCATTTCTGCTACCGAACTCCAATGCCATTGAGGATTGCCTCCTACAGAATTTGCTTCTGCATCCGTTCTTTCCAACAGATATTTTAAGGCATCAGATTCAAGCGGAGAGAGACCGTTGCTGGCAAAATCTTCCTCACTTGCACTATTTATAGCCTTTAACCAAGAGTGCAAATTAGGGTAGCACTGAATAAAATCCGCACTGTCAAATTTCAGCCCGCTTCCCTCCTTGCCAAGAGTGTTGCGCACACACCAGTACTTGTTATAAACCGTGCTTAGCGGAGTGCCGAGAAATTCTTTTTCAACCCATGGCGGAAAAAACATAATGCCATCATTTTCTCGGAGGAGATCCTTTTCCTGCTTATCTCCGGGAAACAGTTTTTTGCATTTTTCTTCGCTACATTCATCATAATTCAGAGCCAGTGGCAGTCGCCTCCAGCTAAAGCCACTCCCCTTGCATATATCATCAAGCGTCGCCACCCATTGCTGAATCTTTTTACCGACGCGCCCTGATTTGCCACTTCTTTCAATTTCACGTGCTTTGAAAATCAACCACTCATAAAGCTTGCTGTACCCGGAGATGATTTTTTTTAGCCCTTCAGGGTCGTTTTTGACAGCATCTTCAAGCTCAAACAGAGCATTAGCATCTTGCAATTCCATATCATCATAATCGAAGGTAGCAACATCAGATTTCACGGCGGGGACGACAGGCAGCTTATAGCGGTAAACGCACTCTTCCTGACTGTTTCGAAAGGCATTATCAACCTTGTCTGGCAGCAGGGAAGCATCTGATGACTTATCAACTGGCCTGTCAGCAACCAGGGAGCCACTATCCAAACGTATTTCAGGCCTGGTGCGCAGGCTCTTTCTCAGGCCTTCGCTGCAAGGTACCAGATGAACCTCATTTTCTACCTCAACTTTCTTTGCAGACTGCCCCTTGAAGCGGGCCGAATGATCAGAAGATGAAGGCAGGGATTGACTGCTCTTAGGGTATTCTTCTCTGAGGATATCCCATGCTTTAACAGCCTGAACTCCCGTTTTTCTGCCACTGAGCATATTACAATCTCCTTCCATGGATGAGTCACTGTTCAAAAAATACTTTCATTTAAGACCATTCATAGCAGGGATAGTTCCGCCCCTCCCCGGTATCATCCAGAATCTGAAGAAGAAACTGGACGGCTGATGCTCCTAAACCGCGCCCAGATAAAAAACGCAGCTAGCCAGTTTAGTCATGGGCGCGGTGTAAATCAGAAACAGTAAGCTCTTTCTGGCCGCACCCCTAAGGTTGTTTCGCGCAAGTGCGAAACGAAAAAGATCCGGTTTTCAAACTGGACCGGGTTTAGCCCGGAAATGTCATATAGTATCGGGTTAGTGGAACTTCCTCTCATCCCGAAGCTCTAATCCAGCAGTAAAGACTTTCTGGGAGCAGGCTTTATAAGCTGATGTCAGATATTGGTGCCATGGTTACTTACCCGGCCTACCCAGAATTATCCCCCGGCAAAAAGGAGCTATTTATGCATTTAACAGGGATGGCTGGGAGTGCAGGTATTGACCGAGATCCAGGCAAAGGCGTTCCAGAGGCCAAAGGCATTTGTGATGACAAGCGGGAGCCTGAAGCCAGGGTAGCTAAAATACGGGGAAAAACCATCGAACAGGTGAGTCCTGCTTCCTTACACTATGCCCCATCAACAAAAATGCGCATTGAAAAAAGCGCTACCTCTAATCCGGCATCAGAAGATTCCGTCTATTTTTTCAAAGGTGACTGTCAGCGGCAGCAGGTGCTGGCAGCCTGTCGTCGGCAAAATCATGGGGACGTGGTTGTCCTGCGATCGCCTGATGACCTGAACAGAAACGATTTACAGCAAACCGTGACTTGCAACGGGGATAGCGGCTATGAGCTGTCTAAGGGACGATTGTTTAGCGGAGAACCCTTAACCCTGGTGCTTGACCTCACACAGATGAGCCCCGGCCAGATTGCCAGCATGAATGACCTTCTATCCACCAGACCGGCAATTAATGGCGATTTTCTGAGCCCTTTGGTACGTCGAATTGTTCTGGTCAATCCCGGCATGCTGAAAGCTGGGCCGGGGAGTCCGGGAAAGGATTGCTGGCGTCGTCTTCTGGCTTTTCCAAATCTGCTTTCGGTAGAAGAACCGAAAAAGGGCCTGAAAACCTTTAAGGCCACCTCCACTCCTCTTAGTGACAGGGAGCTGCTGCAAGAAAAAGTGGTTGCTGCAGGAGAGTCATCAGCGCAGGAGGCTGCCATAAGAGAAGGTGCGAAAGGACAGGAAGCACGGACAGCTCCGGTGTACGTTGATTTTTCTACTGGCTCCTCCTGGCGAACCTTGCTTTTTGGAGGGCTGGTATTCGGCTCTAATGGTCAGACCTGTTTTCAGCCTGGGGTACTGTCTGGGGGGCGGAACAGCGATTCTATAGTGCTGCTGGATGCACCCTGGAGAGATCCAGATTTTGTGGCCACGCTGGCGACTGCATTACGGCTAGGAGGATTCAGAGCGAACGGTTCCTGGGTTGACCTTTCGCCCAGCCTGAAGCTGCTGCGCAAGGATACCTCTTCTGAAGAGTTATCGACTTTGAAAGAAAAGATACTGGTTCCCACTGGCGACATCAGTATGCAAGCCTGGCCCGAGAGTCAATTTTCTTGCCTGAACTCTCACTCTCAGGAAGGTGTTTTAAGCAATATCGAAGTCATTGACGGTGCCTATTGCTCAGTTGATACTCTGGCAATCTTTGTTTCGGGCTGTGAAACCCTTTATATAACGGATTGTCTGTCTGATGCTCAGTGGTTGCAATTATTAAGAAGGCTGGAATCATTACCATCGCCTCCCGCAGTGGTTGATCTTTCTAACGCTGATACCAATCTGTATCCAGTGCTTATGTCATCCCCAGCAGCAGATATACACTGCCAGCTTTACAGCCATGAATTCTCAGCTCTGGCAGAACTGAGCAAAACTCACCAACCGTATCGAATTACAACAGAGACTCAATGGCATAATCTATGGCAGAGTCACGAACTCATCAGCCAAAAGGCCTTGCGTTTTGACTGCCATGAGTCCCCTCTTTTGAGTGACTTGAGAAACGGCATACCCGTCGTTTTTCATGGCCTGCATGCTTGTCCGGCTCTGCTTTCCAGGCTGGAAAGTCTGCTGGCAAACCCGCCTTATCTGTTCATTCATGGACAAAAGGTTGAGCTGCCAAGGGCTAACATCAGTTTTCTGTTCCCGCAAGAGGGGCGAGCTAGCTTGCCGCCGATCTGGCGCTATGCATTGCAGCAGGCGCGTCCCGCGGCCAGACCAGACCAGGATACGGTTCCTCTTATTACTATGCTGTCAAACCTGCCGCCTGCACAAAATAAAGGCTATCCGGAAACGCCACCGTGGACATCTATTGACTTCAAGACTCTTTTTCTCAAACAGGTGGAACTGGAAAGACTTGAAGACGGATCCGCTATTGAGTTACCGATACATCGTCGGAGAGCATTGCACACTTTACTGGTCAAAACGTACCGTGGCGATGATGAAGCCTATGGATATCTCAAGTTCCAAGTGAAAAGTCAGTATCCGGATGATCCTCCGGAAACCAGGGCTGATGGTCATGCCTTGCGCCAGTGGCTTGCCCTGCACCCTCATGTAGATTATCAGCTATTGAAGCAGCATTTCTGGTTCCTGGCTCGTCACTGCCCCGTGGGTTATTTTGGGCAGACCCTTCCCAGTCAGTTTGATGAACCTGAGAGCCCGGCACTGGACTTATTGGCATCTTATCTGGTCAGAGCTGCGGCAAAGGAGCGACGCGAAGCGCTTGCGCGATCCTTCAATGTTAACCTGGATGAGGTGGTGGAACTTGTCTGTTTTGATGGACAGGTGCGTTCACGTCTGAGAGATGCGCTGCTTGTTGCAGGCTCCCTGCGACAGAAGCCAGATGCCATCAGTCTCCAGGTGACGGCTCTGGGGGATCGCATCGAAGCCATAAAAGAGGCTATGGCACCTCCACAAGCGGTGACTTGTGTCAAAGAGATACTGCAGGAATATTTTGACGAATCCCTGTTATCAGGTGACTTCAAAGATCTTGCCGAAGCTCTGGTCATGGGAGACGGCGATAGTCGTGTGCGTCAAAAGCGGCGGATTCACCGCCTGGTTAGCAGGGTGGAACAACATCCACTGGTATTTCTTCAGGGGGAGGCAGGCGCCGGAAAGAGCTATATGGCTCAGATAGTTGCCAGCCAGTTGAAATCCCGGGATGGGGAGCCTGCTCCTTCGGCTCAGACGATCTGTCTGGGGCCAGAAACAACTCCGGAAAGCCTGTTCGGACAATCGATCCTGAAGAATAATGGTGCTGGTGACAAATTCTCAAAATTCCATCCTGGCCCAATACTTCGTTGGGCTGAGAACGACAATCCCCCCGTGCTGATACTGGATGAAGCCAATCTTGCCAGAGAAGGCGTGCTGGCTCCTCTTGCCGGGTTGTTGGAAAATCCGCCAAAACTCAATTACCAGGGAAAAACCTGGGTATTGAGTTCCAGACATCGGGTCATTCTTACCGGAAACCCTGATCATTACGCGGGTCGTCATATGGATACCTCTCTTCAGAAGGTGATGTTGACCCTCTATTACCGACCTCTGCCCCCTGCGTCGCTGGCTGAATTTATCATCCATCCTGCCTGGCCAGCTGACTGGCCGGAAGCCCTGAAAGTACACGGAACAAAAGCGATGCTCAGCCTGTACCAGCATTACGGTACTCTTCTTCCTGATGCGTTATCGCCCCGGGATCTGCAGGATATTCTTGCCCGAATCCACCGGGTAATTCATTACCACAGCCATGAAGGCATAGTCACTGAGAAAGGCGAAGAGCTAATTGAGGTAGATCTGGCTGCCCCTACTGAAAATCAGCTGAACCAGCTGGTGCTGGAAGCATTTTCAGATAGCCTGGGTGGGCGCATAGCGCCTGAAAAGCTCCCCAGGGAAATGGCCTTAAAGCAGTGGTATCATCTTCATTTCCCCGGTGATTCTGACTTTTCAGAACCTCAGAAGACCGATTTTTACGGCTTCCTGACTCACTTGCGAAGGGTAAATCCGGATGTAGACCTTTGCAGTGCTCCAGTGGTTGATCTGGTCATAAAATACTGGCAGTTTCTTAACCTTCGCAAAGGAGTCGTCAAAGGGCGACGCAGCGTTATGGTGCAGGGACCATCGGGTTGGGGTAAAGATTTTATTCTGGGTCGGGTCTTACAGCTGTGGGAGCAACTGAATCCGGTTCAGCACCCGTTTATTCACATCAATGCCAATCCTGGCAACTGGGACAAGCTGGTCGAAATCGTCAAGACTGCCATGACCAGGGGGCAGAGGCTGGCTATCAGTGAATTAAACCTGCTGCCCAGCCGTTACCTGGAAGGGTTGTTTAACGATGTTTTAACCAGTAATGACGTTCACCCTGACTTCCTTTTATTTGCAACCATCAACCCCAGCTCCTTTGGAGGGCGGGAGAAATTGTCCGCTGCGTTTAAAAGCCGGTGCACAATGATTCAGCTTGAGTCATTAGACAGGGAGGATATCAAAAACATACTCAAGAGACGTTTCAACAATGCTTATCTGGCCCGGTGGCTATCGGATCGTACCCAGGTATTGTCGGAACAGCTGGCTCAAAGCCATGTTCAGATACAGCTCTGTCTGGATGATATTTTCCGGGCAGCTGAAGCCCTGAAGAATGTTCCGGAACACCAGTGGGAAGCGTGTTTTGATTCCACTTTTGGCCTCGCACTGCAATGGGTTAACCAGTCTGCTACCACCCTGGTGGAGCCGGTTACCGAATCATTAGAAGTAACGGACGATGGTCGAAGTGAGCGTCAAAGGTCACTTTTCGAGACTCTCAATAGAGGACGCACTACACCACTGACCGTCAAACTGCAGAACCCTGATGCAAAAGTTTCACTGGATTCAGGGAGCCAGATTCTGAGTTTGCCGGACAATCAGGATGAAGCAAAACTGCTTGAAGTGGCCCAGTACGTTTTGAGCGGCGGACAGCAGGCCATCGATGGAGAGATAGTGGGAGGGTTGATCACAAATTCTGTGGATCATAAACCCTATAAATATTTTGCTGGCAAGCAATACAGCGTTGTTGATTACAGGCTTTCGCTGCATCAGCTGGTTGTTCGTGATAACACTTTACAAGAAGAAGTGATCCCAGCAGGTGAGGAGCGTTTTGACCTGGTTGATTTTGAACGTTGTCCTTGCTATGAGACGAACCTGTTGCCAGGGCAGCAGCTGGGAACATTTGAGACCTCGTTAAGTGCCAAAGAATGGACAGTTATACCAGGTATTAGCTCCCGGGATAGATTGATCAATCTGGACACTGAGCCCTATTGTTTTATAGAGGCAGCCCGGGATTGTAATACAGGTCAGCTCCTGGTCAGGTTAACTGAGAGAATGCTCGGCATAGGCTTTCATGGAAAGGTAACGTTCACTATAGAGCCGGAGCCTGAGAGCTTAAGGTCATTGCAGAAAGGGGAGCACATTCAGGTTCTCGACGGTTTATGTGATCCGCTGATTAAACAGACTTTCGATAATAATATCTTTCAGTGGAAGATGCGTGCACACCCGGCCTTTTATGAATTGCAGGCGATTAAAAACATTAAGGATATGGCTTCCCGACTGATTAATCTGAGTGAATGGTGTAGAAGCTTCGAGGCTAATCGTGATATCCCGGGGGCAGGTTTGGCATTAATGCTCAATCTGATGCGGGCAAAACAGGGAACATGCCACCACAGGAGTCAGGTGTTTGTACTGTTATGCCAATATTTCGGGGTACCTGCCCGAATCGTAAAGAATACTCCTCACTGCTTTGTTGAAATCAGTCCCGACGCGGGAGAAAGCTGGAGGAAAATTCAGCTGGGTGGGGGCGGTGGAAACAACACAATCAATGAAATCGTACCTTATTACAAGTACAATATTTACCTGGCCCCGGATGTTCCTGTGGATCAATCAAATTATGAGCAGAACCTGCTTAAACTACTGGAAGAGGCAAGGAGAACAGGAAGTAATGAGCGCCTGGTAAATTTTTTGGTTGAAATGTTGCCAACCGATCATAACATTTTTCAACAATTGAGTCAGACTAGACAATACGACGCTGTATTTTTTTCGCTCCCCTGGAATAAGATTTTTACATCTTGGTATTGTCTGGCTGAAAATTTAGACGACGATAGGACCAACCAGATACAAAGGCAGGGTATATGCAATTCTTGGCTTTACTTTATTCTGGAAGCCAGGGAGTCGAAGTGGCAAAAGCAGGAGATGCCAGAATCACTCTTTTCCAGTTCATCCAGACCATTTCTGGTTCTTATGAAAAACAAAACTGTGCCTGTTGACATAATGACTGATTTTCTCGAGTCATTATCTAAAGATGAGGCCTATGGAAATTATGCCAAGGCCGTACTGACGCAATACTACAAAGATTTGACTGTACCTGAGAGTTGGCCAGAGGAACTACCTAAACTCCTGCTAAATGTTCCAGACAAGGGTTCGGACTGCCTGTTGGATGGTTACTCGCGCCGACTGATGCAGCTTCTCCAGCAAACATCAATTACCCATCAATGGAGTCATTTAACGACTGAAAAACAGCCTAGCCTGGAACGTATGGTTTTAGGGCAGCCTTGTTTCCCGGAATCACGAGAAAATATGCACTATCGACCTGTTTTTGTATGTATGCCACTTGATAGTTTTTGCTTTAACAAAGTCTTTGCAACATTCTGGCATGAAGTCGGCAGAAAAAAGAGTGGATCTGAGTTTACCGTTGAACAGAAAGATAGTGCCATCAAAGCATTTTCCATGTGGCTTTCTCAGGTGGAACAGGAAACTCAAAACACATGGCGTGTTCTCCTGAACGCTAGCGAATTCAGTAACCCCGCTGAAAGTGACAAAGACTATAGCTTGCCAGCTGGGTGTTACCCTTCTTTGAAAAACCGTTGTTTTTATTCAGTAAATAGGCAAGAAACGGAATTTAACTTCATTGCGGAACCTGGGGGAGCTGCTCCGGAACGGATTAAAAAGGAGTTTAATGAACCTGATGCACTGGTTCTGAACAGCCAGGTTCTGGCCGATTGTTTCAGAGAGTTTCTTGAAACTATGGACCTTCAAAAGCTGTTAGCGTTGCCTGAAAAATAACCCGTTACTCCTTATAGAGGTCCTCGAAGAATGATTCTGAAGAGGTGGCCGAAAACCCACTTACTGATTCGGGGAGATAGCCACTTTGTCCAACCGGAGTTAATGAGGTGGTTCAGGATGATCCTCATTCCGATTATGTGCTGGGTTGACTGGTTAATACTGCGACCAGAAAATCACCAGATAAAGACCACAGAAAATCCAGGTGAGATTGATCAGCCAGAATGTTATCGGATTCTCGCTGCGACTCACCGGTTCAAACAGGTGAGTATGGCCTCTGCGAATATCGGGAATGGCCCAGCAGATAATAATCGCCCCCCACAACCAGAAAATCTCAAAAATCACCGCGACCAGAATAGCCGCCAGCCCCAGCAGTGCGCGCCATTTAATTTTATCCAACAATCTGCCTCCTTGTTGAATGACACAAAGCAGGTTTTATCAGGCTAGGAGGCTGACCGAGAATAGCGGTCGAGATTAAAATTCAGTAGAACGAGTCAGATTTTTCGTTGGATTTGTGCGAATAGTTGACCTATTTAATCAAATTCAACGGAAAATCTGGCCGTTCTTTCTGGATTTTAAGCCGACCTGTCTATTCTCGGTCAGGCTCCTAGCCCTTATCCTACTGCTGTCTTGCCTCACATCATTCCGCAATTTTATACTCAATCAATTTTGTCACCATCGCTCCCATACAGGGTAAAATCGCGACAAAACAATGTTACAGTTTTTTTACAGAATACAGAAATGGATAGTGCAATCGCCTACAAATTAAGGGAAACTTGCCCGTTCAGACAACAATTCCAGATCAGCCTTTAGATGCCCCGGATCAGTTTCCCGCCCGGTACAGGCAGAGAATAAAAAAATACGCTTCCAACAGCGAGTGTAGACAGGGAGTCAGAAGGAACAGTACCCCGTATACGCTGTCAGGGTATCAGCAAGTCCTACCCAACAGTTGTCGCCAATGACGATATCAGCCTGAGCATCCTGCCCGGTGAAATACACGCGCTGCTGGGAGAAAACGGCGCTGGCAAAAGCACTCTCATGAAAATCCTCTACGGTGTCACGGCACCGGACAGTGGCCAGGTCTGGTGGAATGGAAAACCTGTCAGCATTTCCTCCCCCGCCCAGGCCAGACACCTGGGCATCGGCATGGTGTTTCAGCACTTCTCACTGTTTGAGACCCTGACGACAGAGAGTTATGAATTAAAGGAGGCGACATCCAACCTGACTCTGGGATGCTGACGACTTACTCCCATATTTATCAACTAACAGCCTGAGTGCCCGTGCCTGCTCAGCAAGGGTCGGATCATTGCTATTTTCTGCCACTCTCAACCTTGCGACGAGATAGTCGCCATTTTCAGGCCAGGTCTTTCTCCCTGCCTGCACTTGTGACACCAGATTTTGCACGGAGTAAAAATAAACGAATGGCCTGAGTGCCCGTGCCTGCTCAGCAAGGGTCGGATCATTGCTATTTACTGCAGCATCCAACCTTGCGACGAAATAGTCGTCATTTTCAGGCCAGGTCTCTCTCCGTGCCTGCACTTGTGACACCAGACGCTGCACAGAGTAAAAATAAACGAATGACCTGAGTGCCCATGCCTGCTCAGCAATGGCCGGAATATTGCTATGTACTGCAGTATGCAACCTTCCGATGAAGTAGCGGTCATCTTCAGGCCAGTCCATTCTTCCTGACTGCATTTCCTTCACAATATGAGTAATCTCTTGCAGTGCGGCACGTTCAGAACTGGCTAGTCTCTCTTGGTTAAGAGTGTCTTCTTTACGAGTCAGAAAGCTATTTAAAGCCTCCTGATTCTCCCGACAAATTGGGCAGAAGCTCATTTTCATTCCATCAATTGTTGTGGTTAGCCATTGTGTCAGACAGTCTATATGAAACAAATGCGAACATGGTGTTTTCAGCACATCGTCAGATTTTTCAAAGTGAGTCAGGCATATACTGCAAGCTTCTCCAACATATTCAACCCCTTGCGCTTCTTCAAAATCATTCGACGCAGATTGTGGCAGTTTAAATACGGGATACAGCATAACTGTTTCTGGCTGATGTACCTGCGAATAGCCGGGCAAACCTTTCCCAGATAGTTGAGCAAGCAGTTTTGAGGCATCTAACGGCACTTGGCTGAATAACGGCTTATTGAACGCCTTCTTCTGTGTAATCCGTTCCAGAGCCGCAGATAAATCTGTAGCGCTGACGAATTGTCGGGATTTACTGGAAGTGGTGGGATGCCCATTATGAAGCCATTGTTTCAGCCGCTGGCTAATTCGAGCCAGAGCTAACAGGTAGTCAAACTGCCAGTCAGGCATATCAAAAAGCCCCTTGGCAGAAATATCCGGCATAAAAAGGGGGGGCGGTGAGTCAAATGGTGGGTCAAATGGAAAGTCGCCTCCCAATAATTGCAAGGTGGATTCAGGTGTTGATGCGGGCCATTCTGGCAATGCAAAGCTCGTGCTATTTTTCTCTGCTTTCTCAGAAACGTTATCTGAAAACACCAGCCACTCCAACAAAGATGACAGGAGAGAGCTAAGCTGCTGGGCAAGCGAACTTGTATCGTCATCAATTGACCAGACCGATGAGGGCGTATCAAACCATTGCTCCTCTGCCTGCCTTACTTTATAGCTATTTGTAACCAGATCACCTTCGTCGCTGTCGACTCTGTCTACTTGCCATTCAGGGCTGATACACAAGAAGATCCCTTGTTCCGTGGAGGGAATGTCATTATCGCGATTCAGGAGGTAACAGCTGAATGAACCCTCATTTATTGGCACCCTGCCAATATGGGTAGCATTGGCAGTAACCAGCGTGTCTTCAAATAAGACCAGAGAGTCTTCAGGCACAAAGTAGACAAAATCTGGTACCAGATAAGCCTCTTGATCAGCTGTCCCATTTGTGACGACGAGCAGGCGTCCTTGATAGTGGTCATCACCAGATCCACTGGCGGCCAAAGCAGTTAAGAGTGTTCCGATTATATAAGAGAAAACTGTTTTAAGTCGCATACAAGTGTTCGCTTTTCTTCAGAGAGGCTGAGTATAACTTGTAGTGTGGGCAAGCTCGCCTGAAAGTCTGCGCCACACCCAACCCGTCAGCTGAAAGAACTACTGGAAGATACATCGAAGCAGAATTCTGCCGGTCAGTGATGCCTACGGTTTATCCGAGCTGGGTGTCAAGGCTGCCCCCATGCTCCTTTGTGCGGCCGGTCTGGCCATCTGTTACCGGGCCAATGTCTGGAATATTGGCGCAGAAGGGCAACTGCTGATAGGCAGCTGGGTGGCGCTCAACGTCATGGGGCTGGAAGGCCTCTGGGTTCTGCCTGCCGTATTGGTGGCCGGCAGCCTGGCAGGCTTGTTGCGGGCGCTGATTCCGGCCATGCTGAGGAACCACTTCAACACCAATGAAATCCTCACCACCATCATGCTCAATTACATCGCCCTGAACCTGCTGTTGTAGGCCGTTCATGGCCCACTGAAAGATCCCAATGGCTTTAAGTTCCCTGAGTCAGCCCTGTTCACCGAAGCGGTCACCCTGCCCATCATTGCCGAAGGAACCCGACTGCATATCGGCTTGCTGTTTGGTCTCTTCGCCACGGTTGTGATCTGGGTATTAATGGCCCGCTCTTTCATCGGTTTCCAGCTCAAGGTGGTCGGGCTCGATCCCAGTGCGGCGCATTTTGTCGGCTTCAATACTAAACGACTGATGTATTTCAGCCTGCTGGCCAGTGGTGCCCTGGCCGGATTGGCGGGAGTCAGTGAAGTGACGGGCCCGATCGCACAACTGGTGCCATCTGTTTCATCAGGCTACGGCTATGCAGCGATTATCGTTGCCTTCCTGGGGCGACTGCATCCGGCAGGCATCGTCCTGGCCAGAGCCCTCATCGCCCTGGTCTTCATGGGTGGGGAAATGGAAAAGGACAAGGCTGACATCACCAGCGGTGACTTTAAAGTCTTTACCGGTCCCATTAAGGCCCAGGACGGCTCAGTAAAAGTGCCATCCGGCACTTCACTGGAAGAGGGCGACATTCTGTCCATGAACTGGTACGGAGAAGGTGTGGAAGGCAAGCTGCCTAACTGATCTGCCTATCGCCTGGGGACACCTTATGTCCTCAGGCCACAGCCTCTCAGGACAATTTCACAGATAGTGTCAGCGGCCTCATCATAAAAGCTTTTGGGCAGCGTTCGTTTATTGATAATGGAGCTGATCTGCGACTCATAGTCAGCATAGTGCTGGGTAGTTCCCCAGATCATGAACAGCAGGTGCATGGGGTCAACCGGCGCCATGCGACCAGACTCGATCCAGGCTGAAAAAACCCTGACCTTCTCATTGACCCAGTACCGGGTTTCGGCACTGACACTATCCGGCAGCCGACCTGCCCCATGAACAATTTCACTGGCAAAAATACGACAGGCTTCAGGGTATTTTCTGGACACCTCAACCTTGGAACGGATATAGCGCTCAAGAGAGCTGGCCGGACCATCTTCAGGGCAGATGTTGTCCAGCTCACTGTTCCAGAGTTTGACAATATTGTTCAGAACGGCTTCGTACAGCTCTTCCTTGTTGCCAAAATAATAAAGCACGTTGGGTTTCGGCAGGTTCGCCTGATCGGCGATACCCTGGATGGTGGCACCGCCAAAACCATGTCTGGCGAACTCCGTTTCCGCCGCTTTAAGGATAATGGGGATTCGCTGCTCACGTACCCGTGCAGCTCTCGGGCTCTTTTCTGCAATCTCAACCATGTCCTTCCCTGACTCCTGTATCTGCTATGGAAAAAATACCATGAAGCGCCAAAAGGCAACAGTAGCAGTCTGAGTGTGAGGCGCTCTCTGCGCCTCATGCTGACCGGGATTACCACTCAATGGGCCTGATAAAAGCGTCCTTTCCTGCGTACTCTGCCATATCGCCCAGCTCATCTTCAATACGCATCAGCTGGTTGTATTTTTCCACCCTTTCTGAACGACAGGGAGCGCCTGACTTCAGGTGTCCTGTATTCAGGGCCACGGTCAGGTCAGCAATAAAGCTGTCTACCGTGTCACCGCTGCGGTGCGAAACAAAAGCCCCCCAGCCGCAACTGTGGCACAGGTGAACAGCATCAACCGTCTCGGTCAGGGTACCTATCTGGTTCAGCTTGATGAGCGCCGAGTTGGCCGCCTCCTCCTCAATTCCCCTGGCAATGTACTCAACGTTGGTGACAAAAATATCGTCCCCTACCAGTTCCAGGCGATCCCCCAGAGCCTGGTTAAGGATAGGCCAGCCTTCCCAGTCATCTTCTGCAAGGCCGTCTTCCAGCAGACAGATGGGAAACTCATCGGCCAGCTCCTGGTAATAGCCGGTCATCTCTTCAGACGACAGTGTTCGGTCTTCTGTACGCAGTCGGTACTGCCCGTCCTGATAAAACTCACTGGATGCCGGATCAATGCAGATACCCACATCCTTGCCGGCTTTCAAGCCGGTTTTCTCAATACCCCTGACGATCAGCTCCAGTGGTTCACGGTTGGATTTCACTGCAGGCGCAAACCCTCCTTCATCGCCCACTCCAACATGATGGCCATTCTCCAGCAGAACGGATCTCAGGGCGTGATAGATCTCGCTGGCCCAGCGCATGGCGTCACGAAAGGTGTCTGCTCCGTAGGGCGCAATCATATACTCCTGGAAATCGGCGCCCTGCCAGCGGGCATGTACGCCGCCATTCATGATGTTCAGACAGGGCACCGGCAGCAGGTTGGCGCTGATACCGCCAATATACTGATAGAGCGGGAGTTCTACTGCCAGCGATGCGGCCCTGGCAGCAGCCATGGAAACCCCGAGAATGGCGTTGGCTCCCAGCCTGGACTTGTCCGGGGTGCCGTCCAGCTGTATCAACCGGTTATCGATCCAGCACTGGTCACGTACATCGACATCAAACAGGGCCTCGGCGATCTCGCCATTGACAAATTCCACGGCCTTTTCCACGCCCTTGCCCGAATATCGCCCTTCGTCTCCATCCCGCAGCTCAACCGCTTCCCTGGAACCCGTGCTGGCTCCCGATGGCACCGCAGCCCGGGCAACAACGCCACAGACAAGGCTGCACTCTACTTCAACAGTAGGATTGCCTCTGGAATCCAGAATTTCGTGGGCATAGAGGCCATCAATTTCGAAGTCCATGGGAGCTTACCTCTGTGTTGAGTGAGGTAAATATAGAAGGTGAACGCTGTGACTGCGGGTAATGTTTTTCCAGTCTAAAACGCTCACAGAAACTGTTCGGCTCACGACCAATACGGACAAAAGCAGGGAAATATAGCGAAAATTGCATCAAAACTTCGTTTTACGCTATGATCGTCCGGCATTTTGCTGGAACAGCTACAGCATGCTTTTTGTCGGGAGCCCCTTGCCTGACCATTGTCCAATAACCAGAAAGCCATCCAGTCATATATAAGACAAATGACTTATATATGACTTAGGCAACAACCAAAGGCCAGCCTTCAGACAGGCAGCGGCCGCATAAACATCAAAACTGTTGGAGTGGAATATGTCGTACTCATCCGAAGTACTCCCAACAGGTGATGCAGATAATAGCAATAACAAGCGCAGCGCCTTTTCCCGTTTCCTGGCCGCCGTAGAGTGGCTGGGCAACTTATTACCTCACCCTATAACCCTGTTTGCCCTGTTCGCCCTTGGCATTGTAGTCCTCAGTGGCGTCGCCTCCTGGGCTGACCTCAGTGTTGTCGACCCACGCCCGGAAGGAGCCCCCGGAAGAGCAGCCAATGGCATCATTGAAGTAGTCAGCCTGATGAATGGCGACGGCCTGCGCATGATCGTCACCAGCCTGGTCAGCAACTTTACCGGTTTCGCTCCGCTTGGCACCGTTCTGGTGGCTCTGCTGGGTGTTGGTATCGCAGAGCATTCCGGCCTGTTAAGCGCCATGGTTCGCGCCATGGTCATGAAGGCTTCGAAGAACACTGTCACCATTATCGTGGTGTTTGCCGGTGTTATTTCCAATACTGCATCCGAGCTGGGCTACGTGGTACTCATTCCACTGGCGGCGATGATCTTCCACTCTCTCGGCAGGCACCCAATGGCGGGCCTGGCAGCGGCCTTTGCCGGTGTTTCCGGTGGCTATAGCGCCAACCTGCTGATCGGTACAGTTGATCCATTGCTTTCCGGCATCACGGAAACAGCGGCGCAAATTATTGATCCGGTTTACATCGTCGGACCGGAAGTCAACTGGTACTTCATGGTACTGAGTACCTTCCTGATTACCGGTGTCGGCACCTGGGTTACGGCAAAAATTGTTGAACCGCGCCTGGGTAAATACGACCCGACGGAGGCCAGCATCGACCTGTCCGGTGAGAAGATGGATGAGGTCACGGACCTGGAAAGGCGCGGCCTCAAGCTGGCCGGAATATCACTGCTCCTGCTGTGTGGGCTGATGGCACTGACCATCGTGCCTGAATGGGGCGTCCTTCGTCATCCCGAGACCGGCGCCATTTCTGGCTCACCTTTCCTGAGAGGGATTGTCGCCCTGATCCTGGTGTTCTTCGCCGTACCAGGTATCGTTTATGGCCGGGTAGTGGGCACCGTAAAAAACGACGTTGACGCCATCAACTGCATGTCCAAGAGCATGAGCACCATGGGCATGTACATTGTACTGGTGTTCTTTGCGGCGCAGTTCGTTGCCTTCTTCCGGATGACCAACTTCGGCACCATCTTTGCGGTACTGGGCGCCGAATTCCTGCAGAGTATTGGTCTCACCGGCCCGCTGCTGTTCCTGTTCTTCATTCTGATGTGCGGTTTCGTCAACCTGATGATTGGCTCCGCTTCCGCCCAGTGGGCGGTGACAGCGCCGATTTTCGTGCCCATGCTGATGCTGGTCGGCTATGCCCCGGAAGTGATCCAGGCGGCCTACCGTATTGGTGACTCAGTAACCAACATCATCACGCCGATGATGAGCTACTTCGGCCTGATCGTCTCCTTCGCCGTGCGTTACAAGAAGAACCTTGGGATTGGCACCCTGATAGCCACCATGCTGCCCTACTCCATGTTCTTCCTGATTGGCTGGAGCGTGCTGTTCTTTATCTGGGTCTTCGCCCTGGGCATGCCGGTAGGTCCTGGTGCCGCTACTTACTACTACCCAGGCTAAGCAGGTCAAGTCCTTCCGGTAGTTCTCACCATCCAGGCTCCCTTATTCATAGGGGAGCCTTCCCCCTTGCAAGCATTCCTAACCGTCTTGTCATGCACAGCCTCCGCTTCCCTCTGTAGCATTAGCACCAACAAAAAAGATTCAAAACAGCTGGGAGGGAAGTACCATGCCATTATCCATCAACCTGGAAGATCACTACGACTACACCCTGATTGAAGTCGCGGGCAAGGTCGACGCCGGCACCGCACAGATGCTGGACAGAGCTATTGAAGCCGCGACCTGGGAAGGCAATCGCCACCTGGTTCTGGACTGTTCACAGCTCTACAGCATTAGCAGCGAAGGGCTGAGGGTTCTGCTCAACGCCAGAAGCAGGCTGGCCCTGTATCACAACCTGGCCATGTGCAACGTAGCCTCAACCATCCAGTCATTACTGGATCTCACCGGGGTCACCCGTTACATTCGTGTTATTCCGGAACTGGAAGATGCTGAATCACTGATTTCAGGCGCTGAGTTCAGCAGGGGACATATCCGGCTGTAAGAGGGCGGAGGGTTGGGATGGGTTAGAGCCATACAGCTCCAACCCTCCTTGTATCGCTTCGGACTCCTTTTCCATTGATTTCAGAGCAGACGCCTTAAACGCTTTCTTATCCAGCAGTCAAAGTGCTCCAGTTCTGAACAACTTTCTATTTTACGGTAGAAATTATTCCAACCGCAGACAGCCTCATATCCGATGTCTGTTTGTCAAGCAGACCTGCCCCGTCACGGCAGATTTTTGTCGGGAATGATTCGCTGACTGAAAGACTGCTGGGGCTCTCCGTTAACACGCCAGAGCGAAACATTGGCGCCATTATTGGTGCCGTTGACATCCACAGCAAAGTTGTGATTATTCCTGGGCCGTACAGTCCCATTGACATAGTCAAACCGCTGGTTGGGTGTATCTACGCACTCCCAGAGTTTCACAGCGCCATCATTATGGCGATCCCCTTCATTGTCCATGCAGAAGCGGGCGTCTCCCCAATTATGCAGCCGACCAGTTTGCGGAACATAGTACCATTTCTGGTCTCGGGACTGAGGCTGACAACCCCAGACCTGGACATTGGCGTTGCGACGGATAGCATTGTCATCCCCGGGAATATCCAGGCATTTGCCGCTGCGAGCATCGACCAGGGAGAAAATCGCCGGACTGCCAAAATCACTGCTCTGGCTCCAGCGCTGGTGAGGCTGACCATGATAAGACCACAGGGTGATCTTTGCGCCGTTCTCAGTGCCATTAGCGTCTATGGCGAAACCTGTGTCGTACTTTGGCCGTAAGGAAGCGTCAGTGTAAGCAAAAACCTGGTTGCCGTTGTTAGGGTCACACTCCCAGAGTATCAGTTCTCCACCGTTGCTCCTTGATCCTTTGGTATCAAGACAGAAGCGGGGGTTGGCCTTGTTCCTGACCAGACCGGTGTCAGGGTTGTACGACCACTTCTGGTCAAGGGAATGGTCTTCACAAGCCCACAACTGCACTTTGGTATCATGATGCACCTGATCATCCGGACCGGGCACATCAAGGCACTTGCCACTGCGACCATCTACCATGGAGAAATAGTGCGCCGCATTGGGGTTAATGTACTGACGGTCAGTATTCTCCTGCCCCCGTTCCCACATCTGCAAATAGGCCTCGGCAGAGTTCATTAGTGATTCATAGGCTGTAATGGTACCGGCCTGGCGAATATCAGCAATATGATCGGCCATCAAGCCATAATGTGCGACACCTTCACTGTTATAGTCGAACACCCGGTTACCGGTTCTCTGGCGCTCGAACTGAAAGCGGCCGTCATCCGAAGCAAATGGGTACTGAAGTGGGCTTACGCCAATATCGACACGGGCTTTCGCCTGCTGCGCCAGTCCATTGACGTCTGAACCAATAGCCACACCAGGATGAAAAGTCTGCAGCTGAATCAGGTCGCCCATTTTGTCAATTTCAGTACTGACCGTCCGAGCATCGGAATTATAGGGAGCCATAATGCCGCCCAGGGCGGCGATTCGCTCATGCAGATCACTGAGACCACTCTGTTTGCCCTTCATCAGATGACTGTGGCCACTGATAACCCCTGAGTAATTCCTTGCCTCGGCAATTTTCAGCACGGCATCAGCGCTGTCATAGGACATATGGTCCAGCTCGATCAGCATCTGCTTGTCGATCAGCCTGTTAACCAGATAGACGCCCAGGTCAGTCAGTCCATAACGGTTGCAATGCTTACGACTCTGATCGTATTGCGGCTGAAGGCCCAGACCATCAAGTATGCCCTTGAGTACCGGGATTTCACCCAGCAGGGGGAAACCATTGGTCATGGTCTGGCCCTCAATCCTTTCCGGGCACTTCTTGGTTTCAAAAAAGCGACCGGTAGACAGATTCTGGCCCACGTTGATAAAGCCGTCCTCAATACGGGTCGCACCAAACTGATTGTCAAACCTGTGAATCGGGTAAATCACCCTGACGCCCATGCTGTAAACTTCATCCAGCTGTCGGTCGACATCTTCTCTGGTGCAGACGCCGTCCTTCAGACCACAGTTAAACAGCTCGGAAGCTTCTATCCCGACCAGCACAGCCAGCCGGTCTTGAGCTATCACTTGCCTGGCTTCCTGTGGAGAACGGACAGTCCTGAAAAAGCCTTTCCCGGGGCCGCCGGCCTGGGCGTCAACATAATCCTGCAACTCCTGCAGATAACGGGACTGGTGGCGAATACTGTCCATGGTGTTACAACCAGTGCGGGGAATCCAGCCTGCCGGATTGATGGTTTTCTGGGCATTGCAAAGCACTTCGTTCTGCACCAGGTGGGTCACCATCAGCTTCAGACCGGCCTTGTGCGTACGCTCAATCCAGCGGTAATAAGCCTGCTGATGGGACACAGATTTCTGCTCCGGCCAGCTGGGAAAGTCCGGGTACCCCCGGGTATCGTGCCGGGCGTTGACATCGCCGTGCCCCATCAGGTTGCCGATTATGTCCAGCGCTCCCCAGGAACCATGGTTACTACTGCCATCCCCCAGGGCATGGGGTAACCCGTAGCGGTGAAATGGCTGGCCGTGAAGGAATTTCCCCCCCATAAATTCCGAAGCGGTCAAATGACTGTGGACATCGGCAAAGCCACGAATCTCACTGCCCGGGAGAAAGTCCGCATCTGCCGCACCGGTACGAACAAGATTCAATTCAGCCTCAGGATACTCACTGCAGCCATTGGCAGGCACCAGCCGAAATCCCTGCTCACCAGGCACCTGGCGGGAGTAGAAAATGCCGCCATCAGCCGTAGCATGACGCAGGTTCCTGGCCATCCCCTGATTCCAGAGCCGGAAGTGATAGCTGCCATTGTCAGCGGCTACGGCATCGACTTGCCATTCCGCATAACTGCCGGCAGAACGACCGGAAGAGGCCTGCAGAGGCTGATGGCCAGCCAGATAGCGGCCATCACGGTCGTAGATCAGATAGCGGGAATACTCAACGGCCTTGAAGAAAAACCTCTCCGCCTGAGCCACGTCAGGGCTCTGCAGTGTATAACTGAGTCCATCATCGAGAACGCCGCCTTTATGGTAGCGTTTCATGAATTTCCCCGTGGTCGGAGACTGAATAGCGTAACAGCCATTGGCGAGAGAATTGGACGCATCCTCCCACGGAGTAACTGCATGGAGGGAACAGGAAAACACAGCTGCCAGAGCCGCCATGCCCATCAGACACTTATTCATACCAGTAACCTTATTTATTGTTATTTTCTGCTACTGAAATTCGTTGTGACTCTGCTGTTGCCAATACGTCATTAGGGGTTGGCCATGACCAGGACTGCGCTAACGCAAAACAGAAACATTATTCACATTCATCTTTTTGAAAGTACCAAGCCTGGATAGACCTGTAAAGTTCCTTTCGCCGAAATTCAGAATTCAATAGATGTATCGGGACAGGGTGAAGCCCCACAAGCCAAGATGGATTTGACGGACTGTGAGTCGATGCAAGCTGCGCTGGGCTCGGGCTTCTTTCCCTCTTTAACCCGAACTGCCCACCGCAATTCGTCATTCAATAGCCCCCAGAAACCGTTGTTCTTCCAGTTTCGGGAATAATCATAGTGAACTGGTTTGATCCATCAGTCAGTTATTGGGTTAGTGCCCAATAACTTTCCTTGCAGCCTCTCAGACTTCAGCTGACTGAAACCTGTCGTCTTTCTCAGCATGAGGCAGAACCAGGTTCAGAATGACTGCGGTAATGGCGCAAAGGCTGATGCCCTTCAGGGTCAGGTCGCCAAAGTTCAGCGCCAGATTGCCAATGCCAAACACCAGCACCACTGACACAATCACCAGGTTGCGGGGCTTGCCCAGGTCCACCTGCGCCTTGATCAGGGTATTCAGGCCAACTACCGCGATAGAACCAAACAGCAGCATCATGATCCCCCCCATGACAGGGGTCGGAATTGTAGCCAGGAACCCACCGACTTTACTGATAAAAGCCACCGCAATGGCAATCACCGCAGCCCAGGTCATAATGACCGGGTTGAAAGCCTTGGTCAGCATCACGGCACCGGTCACTTCCGAATAAGTCGTGTTGGGTGGTCCACCAAACATGGCGGCTGCAGATGTCGCCAGACCATCTCCCAGCAAGGTGTTCTGCAATCCCGGCTTTTCCAGGTACTTTTTGCCAGTCACGGAACTGATGGCCAGCATGTCGCCAATGTGTTCAATGGCGGGCGCGATGGCCACAGGAATCATGAACAGCACGGCATTCAGGTTCCACTCAGGTGTGGTGAAGTTCGGCATGGCCAGCCAGGGCCGGTCAATCATAGGCTGGAAATCCACCACACCCATAAACACAGCCGATACATAACCCGCCAAAACACCACACAGAATCGGCACCAGTTTCAGTATCCCGCCTGCCATGGTTGAAATCAGCAACGTGGTCATCAGGGAGATACCCGCCAGAGTGATTGAGGTATTGGGGTCAATCGCCTGATTCGCTTCACCACTGGCCATGCCAACCGCTACTGGCGCCAGCCCAAGGCCGATGACCATGATCACAGGCCCGACCACCACCGGTGGGAACAACCGGTACAGGAAACCACTGCCCCGTAGCCGGACAACCATGCTCAGCGCCACATAAAACAGACCGGCCGCCATCAATCCACCCAGCGTTGATGGCAAGCCCCAGCTTTGCACACTGAAAGAGATGGGCGCGATAAAGGCGAAAGAAGACGCCAGGAAAATAGGAACAGTCCGTCGTGTGACCAATTGGAAGATCAAGGTGCCAATGCCCGCCGTGAAGAAAGCTACGTTGGGGTCCAGACCAGTCAGAATCGGCACCAGCACCAGGGCACCAAACGCCACAAACAGCATTTGTCCGCCCATCAATGCCTGCCGCCAGAGAGGCATGTTCACAGCATCGTGACTCTGAGGATGAGTGTCTATCATCGTTTTCTACCCTAAATAAACTCAGCAAATACCGAAAAAACAGAGAGTTGTCGTCTATCATCAACCGGGGCTGCCAATCACAACCCTGATCACCCGCAGCTGTCTTTATCAGACAACCGTACTGTTTCTGTTAGTAGATCAATAACTGCGCCAAAAAAAAGGCCCCTTGGGCCTTTTAATGGAAATCACTATTTCGTGCCAAAGATCTTGTCTCCGGCGTCACCCAGGCCAGGCATGATGTAACCTTTATCGTTGAGACCATCATCAATAGAGGCGGTGAAAATTTTCACGTCAGGGTGGGCATCCAGTACCTTCTTGATACCTTCAGGGGCAGCGACCAGCACCAGGCAGCGTATCTCCCTGCACCCGGCTTTCTTCAGCATTTCGATGGTAGCCAACATGGAGCCACCGGTAGCCAGCATGGGGTCAAGCACCAGCGCCATGCGCTCGTCGATATTGCTGACCAGCTTTTCAAAATAGGGAACCGGCTCCAGGGTTTCTTCATCGCGGTACAGACCTACGACACTGACCCGGGCGCTGGGCAGCAGCTCAAGCACACCGTCCATCATACCCAGACCGGCACGGAGAATCGGTACAATGGTAATTTTCTTGCCCTTGATCTGTTGCACCTGAACTTCACCGGCCCAACCCTGGATGACACAGTCTTCCAGCTCAAGATCCTTGGTGGCTTCATAGGTCAGCAAAGTGCCTACTTCATTTGCCAGGGTGCGAAAACCTTTGGTACTGATATCTTCAGTACGCATAATACCCAGCTTATGCTGTACCAGTGGATGCCTGATTTCCTGTACACTCATGCCTGACCTCGACTAACCGCATTTCATGAACGTAAACTTTTTTATTGTCACACAAGCTATTCCTGACGCCCATAAGTTTTTTTTACCATCAGCGCCAGTGCAGCTGCTACTTGCCGCGAGGGGCAAATGAGAGTATTTTTTTCCTCTTTTTTTGACCCGGATCAAATTTTCCTGAATTGGAACCGGCCAATGCCTTTACCGAGAGGTTCTCAATCTATGTCTGTTGATCTCGATCATATCCAGCAAGTTCTGGATGAAGCCGACTGTCTTTATACCGAGCAGCAGATTGAAGAAGCTATCGGTGAGATGGGCAGGGAGATCACCCGCAGTCTGTCTGACAGCAACCCGCTGGTTTACTGTGTCATGAACGGCGGCCTGGTGGTTACCGGGAAGCTTCTGATACACCTGCAGTTCCCGCTGGAAGCGTCTTACGTTCATGCCACCCGTTACCGGGATCAGCTGACCGGTGGTCGTCTGGACTGGAAAGTACGCCCGACCCAGAGCATGAAGGGTCGTACGGTTCTGATTGTCGATGACATTCTGGACGAAGGCCATACGCTGGACGCCATTGTGGATTTCTGCAAGGAACAGGGTGCTGAAAAAGTACTGACCGCGGTTCTGATCGATAAACTGCATGACCGCAAGGCGCGCCCGAGCCTGAAAGCCGACTTCTGCGGACTGGAAATTGAAGATCGCTACATCTTTGGTTACGGTCTGGATTACCAGGGTTACTGGCGTAACGCTAACGGTATTTTTGCCCTGAAAGGGCACTGAGCCCTGACAGAATCTTTCGCGGGCTTTGGATCAAACTAGTACCCCGTCTGCTTCCATTTGATAGGTTCAGTGGGT
>JBPCXN010000053.1:0-18794 GCA_051008495.1 Endozoicomonas sp.
TAAACGGAGCAATCATGAACACAAGCTGATGCTGTAAAGTAGACTGCGTCGAGTATAAAAACTGTACTCTGCTATCAAAAGTACAGCCTGTTCGCTCACTGCTTCAAAGTTAAGCGGGAGTTAGGGATTTTATGGAGCGTTCTGCTCCCAGGCTCCTTTAATAGATTTGCCCTGGTAGCAGCCAAATACATCATTCCTATAAACGCTTGTTGCCTGAATCCAGATCGCTACGATCCTTTCAGGGAAAGAGACGTCTATAGGAGAACCTGTGCAGGGGATTTCCTGAGCAAGCTTCCAGTGGTTTTCGGCAAAATACCAGATTTTGGCACCTCCAGCACCTTCAGGGCATTCGTAGGACTTATTCTCGAAGCGCTTGCGGCAGGCCTCACTCGGTCTGGCGACCTGAAGCCGGTTCTGGTGCAGGTAATACGGCAGCAAGTCACGCCACTCCAGTCCAGAAGTAGAGGATTTTACCCAGGCTGGCAGCAAGGCAAGACGCACGTTATCCTGTCGCTCACTGCCCAGGCTGCGAGTAACGAAATATTCACTGCTACTGGCCATGGGGCGCTGGCGATTAATTCTCTCATGGGGCCAGAAGCCAGCCTTTGTCATAAAGGCCAACAGCGAACGGTTGCACTCATCCTGCCAATACATATTCACCTGAAGGCCGCACATCAACAAACTGGCGCGGGCAAAATCGTCCATGGCCACTTCCCCGCCATCCTGGCTGAGCCAGGTCGTCCGTGATGACTCAATAAGCCAGTCCCAGGCTTGCAGGGACAGCTCATCGATGGCAATAAAGCTTTCCGGAGTCATCATGTGTTGAAGCGGGTACTTTTTGCGGGCCTTGTGCAGCTGGTCTCCCACCTGTATGTCGTTGATCATGACATAGCCAATGTCGACCTTTCTCTCTGAAAACTCCAGGACGCGGGTATTGCGAGGCAGCTGATCATAAACCATCAGGTATTCCAGTATCGCCTCGTCATGTTTTTCCCGTTTGATGCAGTGTTTTTGCAGGGCGGGAGAGGAAAGTTTCCGGCAGGCATGAAATAATTTTCGATACCTGGGTTTGATTTCATACTCATAGGCGGCATAAGTCAGAGCAGCCAACATAGCCCCCATTACCCCCTGCTGCCGCCAGTTGGCCTTCCTGGTCTGTTGTAATTCATTTTTTGTTCGCTGCAGCTCCTGCTCCTGCTCCTGTTTTTTACTCTTCAAGCCTGTCATGGGTTTTTCTACAGCTCCCGATGGTTGACCCCTGTTCCTGACCTGAGCTTCAAATGATGCAATTTCCTGTCTGAGGGTTTCTGCGGCTTTTGACGCCCGTACCTGTTGTTCAACCGTCTCCTGTTTTTCCTTTTTTAAAAGGGCAATCTCTTTCTCGGACAGTAGTATCTGCTGATTCAGTTCCTTTCTGGCATTCTCAAGCTGAAGGCCAAGCTCTTCTTTCAATTTAATTAATGTTCCTTTTTCCTCCTTGGCGCCCTCAATTTTTTTCTGCCACTTGTTGGCATGCTTCCGAAACGACTGAGTTTTTTTTCCCAAGTCAGCAACTCTTACCTTCAAAGCCCCTACTTGCTCTTCATTACTGTCAGATACCTGTTTCAGTTTTTCTTTCATGCCTGCTACTGCAGTTTCATAACCTTCCTTCAGCATTGTGAGTTTGTTGCTGTACTCCTTAATCTCTCCTCTGGCACTATCAAGCTGAAGGTCAAGCTGTTCTTTCAATTCGATTAATGCTGCTCTTCCACCCCGGGCATCCTGAATTTCCTGCTGCATCTTTCTGGCATCCCCCCCAAGCGACTGAGCTTTTGATTCCAGGCCCGTAACCCTTGCTTCCAAAGCCTTTGCTTTCTCTTCATTGCTGCCAGACATCTGCATCAGCTTTTCTTTCATGTCTGCTACTGCGGTTTTATAAACCTTCTGCTGTAATGTGAATTTGCTGCCGTATTCCCTGACTTCACTGGTCAGACTTTCCCGGGCTTCATTGGCCAGTTTCAGCTGTTTGATGGCTTCAGCCCTTTGTTCCCTGAATTCCTGCTGCTCAAAAAGTCGCTCCTCCCTGAGATTTTCCAGCTGTTTTTCAACGATGGTATAATCGGCTGCATAATCGTTCGACTGCCGTTGTGTCTCGTCCAGTGATAGTTCCAGTTCCCGCAACTTCTCGGTCATCATCTCCTTCTCAATTTCACGAAATGCTAATCGGAACTGCTGGTCGGCAAACTTCTCTGGGGAGATATCAACAAACTCATCAGGACTTTCTGACCCTGCAGAACGGCTACCAGTGAAGTGGTTCAAGTAAAGTCTGTTTAAAGCGCTTTCTTGACGGACCGTTTTCAGCCATAAAACGCGATCCAGGGATTTTTTTATTTCGAAAGGCCGATTCGAGAGTTCTATTGAGCGACTAAGGCCTTGCATCAATGTTTTGTATGAATCCAGCAGCCTGGGTGTCTGTCCGCCTTCAGGAAAAGAAATATCAAGACTTGGCAGACCCTGGGTTCTGTACCCATCAATTTCGAAAGTGATTTTATTGCCATTGAAAAAACATTCCCTTTTATCACAGGGAAATGGAAAACTCATTGTTTGCCGATTCTTCAAGGTTATACCCTGTTCTTCAAATAGGTATCGGCTGACTTCTAAAAACTCGTCTATGTCTCCACGAGACATGAGTGCATCAATATCATTGGTTACAACCAGACTGTTCTGTGTCCTGCCGCCATCCCCAAAAAGGTGTTCCATCAGAAACATGTTAACGCTATAACCGCCGTACACACGATACTCTATCGGATTGTAGTGGCTGTCTGAGTACAGTTTCAGCAATTTTAGAATCGTTTCGTAAACCTTTATTCTGGCTTCAATGTATGGAAGGATTTGAAAACGGTTCTTTAACAGCCTGTTGACATCATCCGGACGAAGTTCTCTATAGTAATCAACATTTCGCCCATTACCTGCCTGACCATTAGCCTCAGCCTCTTCAATACCATCAAGGTAATCCAGATACCTCTCCATCTGACTGCTCATGACCAGGGGCCATCTATAAGGGCTCTGCCCCTCAACGGGTAATACCTGAACCAGCATCCCCCGGTTCAGCCTCCGAACAAGGCTCAGCATTTCTTCAAGGAACACACCAGTCACTCCAGGAAAGGCTTTTTTGTAAAGTCTTTCCGCAGCCAAATCCAGGTAAGAAGCATCGGGGGCAACTGCCGATATGGTATTTATTCCAGATTCTCCATCCGGATCATTGCTCTGCTCTCGACCATCATTGCCCTTGCCGGTACGTTTTTTATTGTGTTCCGGCCTCTCTCCAGAAAGCTTATTTCTTTCCGGAGGTTCAGGCGGACGCTTGTCAGGCTGAGCCTTTCCTCTTATATCACTCCCTCTCCCAGGATGCTCAACAGGTTTGCCATTGCCCGCAGCAACCTGAAAAGACGACCATAGACGGATATCAGGAAAGCCGTGATCATGTGGAAGAAGAGCCTTGCCATGGTTATAAAATCCAGACTGAACCCAAAGTCTGTCAAATGTACTTGTTATCCCCTCACAGGCCAGCCCGTTCATAGCTAAATGGCGGCCAGGATCACTGTATAAAACCATTTCCTGACTTTGTGCAGCCTGCAGTTGGACACAACTTGCCAGCAATTGCATTGAGTAGCTGAAAATCCCCCCATAGATCCACATGAATCCCTGTCGCAATATCATTGGAACCAGCCATTCCGGAATGACAAACACCGTTTTCCCGCCCAGGAAGTCCTGCGCATCATCAGCGATATAGCTGACCACCAGTGGAGCCGGTCGAGCTTCTGAAAAAACAGGCCAGGTCAGCCAGGATCTCATTCTCTTATCGTCTTCCCAGTGATCCTCCTGCATTTGCAAAAATTCGCCATTGTGTTGCAACAGGAACGTTTGGTTGCGATGCACGTCATCGACAGACAATAGAAAGTTATTGTCGTTTTCCTTCAGGGCAGTACCGCCCCCGTCATGGCTAATGACCCAGTTTTCATCAGAGAGCTGTGGCAGAAGCTCACTGGAATAACCAATGATTTTCGACAACATGGAGTCCCCTGTATTGGAACCAAACTGTGAAGGTTTTACCTCAGCGAGACTCATCAGAGTCATTGGTGAGTACAACTGTCTATAGACAGTTCCACTGCTTTCTGAGGGAGTTGAATAATGAAGGTCATATTCGCTATCAGAAAGCTGAGTTAACCCGTAAGCGGATATCAGGTGAGGAGCTGTGGCATAATAGGCTTTCAGCAGAAAATAGGGGCTTATGGCCAGCAGGTTGAAGGGAACCGGCATAGAATGGTGGACAAAAAACAGGGGAACAACCGCCAATGCCTGGAGGCAGAAGTCCTGCAATGCGTCATGGCTGAGTTGTGCAAGGTTCCCTGGCAAATGAATCTCTACATCCATCAGGCCAAAGATGTCCTGACAATAGAGCCGCTGGTCTGAATACAAACCATGACAGCCTGAGTTTTCGGGGAATGAGAGGCAGAGCGCCAGTGTCAAGAGAGCCACAAAAAAACATCGGCCTGAAGGCTTCAAACCCTTTTTGATAGAATGGCTTCTCACCAGCCTGAATCGTACTTGTTGAAATTATGTTGAAACTGAATTGTAGTATTTGATCTGGCCTCCCGCTAAAATTTCGAGTTTCTGATACGGAAAAATCGATGCATCCAGTTTTTTTGTGCACGACTCTGGATTGGTCGATTGCCAAACATTACCCAGCCAATGGAGATTCGGCCTTGTTCTCGCCGATAAAAAAAGCCGGATGGCTGCCCCAGCTGTTCAAAGGGATGTCACTGCGCAAACAGCTGATGCTGCTTTACGGAATTCTGTTCACCGCCCTCACCGCAGGCAGCTGCCTGATTGTCAGTTCGGAATTGCAATCCGCCAGCCAGCATCAGGCAGACTCCATCGGTGACCTTCTCAGCCAGCAAACCGCCAGCGCCGCTACCGATATGCTGGTGACTGGCGACAGGATCAGCCTCAATGTCCTTTTGAACCAGCTGGTACAGAACCCTTATGTGGCGAAAGCGGCTATTTTCAGCATCGACAGTCGCTCCATTGCCAGCGCCGAAAGCAACGCCCCCGGGGCACAATCTGGCGCCACTTACTCATCGCCCATTCATTACCAGGACGTAATCGCCGGTTATGTGCGCCTGCAACTGGATGAGCATTTGCTGTCGCGCAATCCAAGGGATGCACTGACACTGATCATCACCATCAGCGTTATCCTGTTACTGGCCGGGTTGCTGCTACTGAACTTCTATTCTGTGCAGCTGGCGCAGCGCATTGTTCTTATAGAACGACAACTCCGTTCATTGCTGCCGCATCCTTCCGGTGATTATTCCGGGCAAAGCGAGATTGACCGCCTGTCCTCTTTTGTAGAGAGTCAGTTGACGGAAAAAATGGCACTGGCCGAATCAGAAGCCGAGGCAGAGCCGGAAGATGAGACAGCCGCCATTCTCAGCCTTCGCCATAAAAACCTGTCCAGGCTGAGGCAACTGCTCGCTCCACACGACCTTGTGGATATCCTGGAAACACACGCGGCAGGAACCGAGAAAGCCGCGGCGCTTTATGGTGGAGAACTCAGTTATACACCGGAAGGCAACGCCTATATCCGCTTCTCCAGTCTCGACAGTGAAGATTTTGCTTTGAATGCTCTCTCATGCGCCCAGCTGATTGAATCCCTGAACCGGGTTTTTGCCGAGCAGAGCGTTGCCCGATTGCAGGTTGGTCTGGGCCTTTGCCTGAGTGACGGAATGCCGGATTTTCCCGGAGAACAGCACCCTTCCCAGGGCGACAGCGCAGCAGGCAATGCTCTGATGCTGGCCAGTCTGCCGGATTCCGACAGCCTGCACATGTTCCGGGAACAGCTACGCTGGCTGCCGGCGGACCTGCCGGAAATCAGGGTCTCGGATCACGGGGAAGACATCATCCAGATTCTCGGCACCAGCGAACCACAGGCAGGCATGATCAGCCAGCAGGCTTATACGCTGAGTCGTGAGTTGGAAAGCTCCTGACACGGAACTGCCGGTCAAAGCCTCATTTCAATACCTCGATCCACCATGTAGCGTTTGGCTTCAGGGATCGAGTATTGGGAGAAATGAAAGATGCTGGCCGCCAGCACAGCGTCAGCCTTGCCTTTCTTGATGCCGTCCACCAGGTGATCCAGGTTACCGGCACCACCGGAAGCGATCACGGGAATATCCAGCGCTTCTGAAATAGCCCTGGTAACACCCAGATCATAACCGTTCTTGACGCCATCCTGGTCCATACTGGTCAGCAGTATCTCCCCTGCCCCCAACTGCTCCATTTTGATGGCCCATTGAACGGCATCCAGCCCGGTTGGCTTTCGGCCGCCGTGGGTGAAGATCTCCCAGCGATCCGTTTCACCCGCCTGGCTGACCTTCTTGGCATCTATCGCCACAACTATGCATTGAGAGCCAAAACGGTCGGCCGCTTCCTGGACAAATTCGGGATTAAAGACAGCCGCCGTATTGATACTGACTTTGTCGGCACCTGCATTGAGCATGGTACGGATATCTTCCACTTTGCGTATGCCGCCACCAACAGTCAGGGGAATGAAGACTTCACTGGCCATGCGCTCAACGGTATGAACGGTGGTATCCCGGCCTTCATGGCTGGCGGTGATGTCCAGGAAGGTAATCTCATCAGCCCCTTCATCGTTGTAACGACGGGCGACTTCCACCGGATCACCGGCATCACGGATATCGACAAACTGGACGCCTTTGACGACCCTGCCATTTTCCACATCCAGGCAGGGTATGATTCTTTTCGCAAGACCCATGGGCAGACTTCCACAACAGGTTCTTAACCACCTGGTCAGCTGACCAGGCGAATTGAGAATGGGTATTTATAATAATCTCCAGCACTGGCTTTCATGGCGGCACGCACCATCAGTATCAGTACCAGAATAATGATCACCGGTACCAGCGGAAGGAGCATAAAGCCCACCAGTATCATCTTCAGAATTCCCCAGACCACCGCCAGCAGAACCACGGTGATCTGGAAATTCAATGACTCCCGGGCATGGTGATCCAGGTAAGGCGACTGATTGCGCTTGAACAGCCATATTCCCAGGGGAATGACAATGTTCAGGCCGGGGATCATAAAACCGAAAAACGGCAGCAGGTGCGACAGCATCGCCAGGTTTCGCTCATCCCGGTCCGGGTTATGCCCACTCATCAGGTCACGCAGTTGCTCTCTGTCCACCCCTTACCTCTTTTTTATTTTCTGGGAGTCTGACCGAGAATAGCGGTCGAGTTTAAAATTCAGTAGAACGAGTCAAATTTTTCGATCAATTCGTGCGAATAGTGGGCCTATTCAATCGAATTGATCGGAAAATTTGGCCGTTCTTTCTGGATTATAGGCCGACCTGTCTATTCTCGGTCAGGCTCCTAGGGCCGCCACTTAAGAAAGTTTTCCAGCAGCTTCAGGCCACTGGCGGCACTTTTTTCCGGATGGAACTGCACCGCAAAGATTGTATCCCTGGTCAGTGCCACATCAAAGTTTACACTGTAATCACAACGACCCACTGCCAGAGCTTCGTCGTCTACATGGGCGTGATAGCTGTGCACAAAGTAAAAGCGTGAGTCGTTGTCTATCCCCTGCCACAGGGCATGACTGCGATTCTGATGGACAGGGCTCCATCCCATGTGCGGAACCTTGAGCTTTGCGCCGGAGGCGTCTTTCAGGCCTTTGCCAAAAAACTTCACTTTGCCGGGCAGAAGCCCAAAACAGTCAACGCCACCATTCTCCTCGCTGTGGTCCAGCATGACCTGCATGCCAACACAGATGCCGAGTAAAGGCCGCTGCCTGGCGACCACCTCATGAACCACTTCGTCGACACCTTTGTGACGGATTTCGGCCATGCAGTCCCGAATGGCGCCAACGCCGGGCAGTACAACACGATCAGCTTCAATAATCACCTTAGGGTCGGAAGTCACCAGCACTTTTGTGCCGGGCTCAGCCACATGCTCAAGGGCCTTGCCTGCGGAATGGAGGTTGCCCATTCCGTAGTCAATTACGGCAACGGTATTCATGCTCTGTACTCCTTGCAGCCATGATGAGAGCAGGTCAGCCTAGGAGCCTGACCGAGAAAAGAGTCAGTAGAACGAGTCAAATTTTTCGATCAATTCGTGCGAATAGTGGGCCTATTCAATCGAATTTATCGAGACTCTCTTCCGCTTTCTAACGAAAAGTGGCCGTTCTTTCTGGATTTTAGGCCGACCTGTCTATTCTCGGTCAGGCTCCTAGCTACCTGCCCGACCCTGACTAAATTATTCACTCAAGTGCCGTCAGAGGCTGCCTTTGGTGGAGGGCATCTGCCCGACCATTCTCGGATCGGGGGCTAAGGCCATACGCAGAGCCCGGCCAAATGCTTTGAACACCGTCTCAATCTGGTGGTGGGCATTACGTCCCCTGAGATTATCCACGTGCAAGGTGACATTGGCGTGATTGGTGAATCCCTGAAAGAACTCGTAGAAGAGGTCCACATCAAAACGGCCGATACGAGCACGGGTAAATTCCACGTTGAACTCAAGGCCGGGGCGTCCGGAAAAATCGATCACGACACGGGACAGGGCTTCGTCCAGGGGAACATAGGAATGCCCGTAACGGGTCAGGCCTTTCTTGTCACCAAGAGCCTTGCTCAACGCCTGGCCCAGGGTGATACCGATATCTTCAACGGTGTGGTGATCGTCGATTTCGTTATCACCGTCAGCCACCACCTCAAGATCAATCAGGCCGTGACGGGCAATCTGGTCCATCATGTGATCCAGGAAAGGGACACCGGTTTCAAACCGCGCCTTACCGCTGCCATCCAGGTTGATGTCTACCTTAATGCGGGTTTCCAGTGTGTTGCGCTCAACACTGGCCTTGCGCTCAGCCATGAGGATCTCCGGTGCTTTATGAAATGAATAGTAATGCCGGGTTTCCGGACATTATAAGGCCTGAGCCTCTTCAGCCCAAACTCTAGTTGATCGCACCTGGAAATGAGTGCCCGGCGTCCAAAGACGCCCGGTAGTCAGTGATCAGTCAGTCCGGATTTTCTCGTACAGATCGCCTTCCAGCCGCTCCAGAAGCTTGTCTATCTGAGACCTTCTGTTCTGGACCAGCTTGCCTGTGGACGGCCGGTGCCGGTCATTGTTCCAGTGTATGGTCCAGCCAAGGGTGGAGTCGACACACTGTTGCGGGAAAGTTTTCAGGTCAAACTGTTCAGCCTGCTCTATGCAGCCCGTCAGGAAGATATCCACCTCAGACTGCAGAATCGGGTAGTTGGCCGCCGGTTTTTTGATCTGCTTGCTGCGGGTCTCATAGAGCCAGATTTCACCTTTTTCCGGCAAAGCACCACCCGCCATTGGTATCAGGAGCCCCGGATCAAGCTTCGTCCGACAAAGGCCTTTATCTTCAGGGTCCAGGGACTTGAGCCTGGCGCTGCTGATAGACACCAGGGCGCCATTGAACTGTTGGCCATCCTCCCGGACAACCCCAAGGTGCGTCTTATTGCCTTTACCTGCCAGGTCCCTGGTCAGCCAGCCTCTCTTGTAGCCACTCACCCAGACAGGCTGCTCCAGCACAGATCTCTCCAGCTTTTTCTCCCTTACAGCGTCGTGCAGCAGGCTACCATAGGCCACCAGGAACTGACTCTGGTTCGTATCTATGGGCGGAAAGCATTTCTCATCTTTCGCCCACGTCTGTCCTGCCAGCAGGCAGGTAATGAAGGCCAGACTAACGGGAAGTAAAGCAGCTGCCTTCTTCATGAAAGCGGTCATGGGATAACTCCTTCCTCTGCAATTCACTTCCCATAATAGTAGCCATCTGCAAAAACACCCCGCAGCCACAAACTGAAGATACCACCAACTACACTTGGTCCTGCCCGGATGCGCCGGGTGAACAACAACACCACCCGGCAGTATCATGAAAATTCTTCTGGAACTCTTTCAGGGCATGCTCCTGCAGATAGCCAGTCTGAATACGCCAACCGGCGATGTTTTCGCAGCAGGCGAGTGGCTGACACGCTACCTGTTCAGGGAATATCATCAAGCCCTGGACGTAGAGCCAAACAGCTGGGAAAAAGTCAGGCGCGATTTACACTATCAGATCAAAACGCCCCGAGGGTTGCCACCCTTTCCCGGCGTGATACTGCTCCATGGCAGTTCTCCGGCATTTTCACAGAGTATGATGAAGCGCTCGGAGATTCTGCTGGCCAATGGTTACGCTGTGATGATCGTTAACAGTTTCACCCGTAGCCGGTGTCTGGAGAATTACTTCGGTGAAGCTGAGCCCCCTGACAAATATAAGGTGCTCTGTAATGTGCCCAGAACTTTCTCTGATCAGATCCCGGCGGTAATGGCGTCATACATCGACAGGGTGACCAAAGGCTATACCCTTCTCCCTGCAGAGCGCACCCAGGATTTGTTTGCTGCGCTGGAAGTCATAAGAGGAGACATCAGGGTGGATGCGGGCCGGTTGTCGATTATCGGTTACTCCCATGGTGGTTCGGTCGTTCTTGAAGCCCTGTCCCTGGCCAGGGCCGGTCAGCCTCCACCTGGACTTGATACACTGCCAGAAAATGTTCTGGACGGCGTTAATGCAACTGTCGTCTATTACCCCAGCTGCCAGCCCAGCACTTATTACCGATGGTTCGAATCCATCGCCAGTATCCCAACGTTAATGATACAGGCCAACCAGGATGAATATGTCACACCCTACTTCTGCCGCGATACAGCCAACATCATAAACTACCGCTCTGGCAAGCAGATGATAGAGGTTCTGTCATTCCAGAATAAGCACGCTTTCGATATGCGCGAATACCCGGAGGCTTTTGATCCGGTCAATGCTGAAAAAGCCACAGAGAAGACCCTGACCTTCATCCGGAAAAACTCAAATGCCTGCCCGGTGCCGCACAAAATGGCTTTATTCCAGTGGCAAATCCATCAGCAACTGACTTACAACATCTTGTGGAACCCTTTTTTTTAAACACAACACTTGCAATTTTCTTGAAAACCTGATGTGTTTAGGGCAATGATCAGAAGGATCTGTATCATGTCCGGTCCAGCGCTGTTTACGGATAAACCGCTCAGGCTTGGAGTTGTTGCTGTCCTGGCAACACTAACCGCTTTTACAGCGGACGCTATTCTTTTGCCTCCAAAACCCCTGGCCATGAGTTCCGCCTGGGATTGCAAAGCCGGCCCCAACAGCGATTGGCTCTGCCGTAAAAACCAGCACAGCGATTACAGGGAAAGCCTGGAAGTCACCCGCGTTTTGGCTCCTCAAACCACTCAGCCTTCACTCCGCGAGCAACCACCCCCCGTCCGCACACGGGCAGTGGACGCCATGCCTGGCGCTGTTGAGTACCAGAGACCCCAGCCTGTTCCTGTGGACAATACCGGCCTTGTACAACTGCTAAGCGCCCCTCACGGCAGCTATGTACTGCAGTGGCTTGCCGCCAACACCAGGGAGTCCCTGCAGGCTTTGCAGCAAAGGTATCCGGCTCTCAGGGAGTCCAGCATTGTCCATTACCGTCGCAACAACAGGGACTGGTTTGTCCTGCTTGACGGGCCATTTTCTGACAGACAGTCTGCTTCAGCTGCACTGAACAGCCCAAGACGATCATCTCTCGCCAGTCATCTTTACCCCTGGATTCGCTCCGTGGCCAGCATCCAGAAGCTGGACCTGATCAGGCCGGATACCATTGATCAACTTCCCTGGCAGCGGGAACAGCAACAGCTGGCATGGCAAAACAACCAGCCCCAGCATTACAACAATACCTATGCTGAGCGAAACGGCAGGCAGAGAATTGCCCAGATGCCACAGGCCCAGAGCTATTACGATCAAAATCCCGGTGACCAGCGTTATACAGACAGGGCCGTAACCGGATACGAATATTCATCCGCAGATATCCCCCGTAATTCAGCTGCCCGCCAAAGAGAGAACAGCGCTCTCTTCGCCAGCATCAGCCCTGCTTATCCCCAGATGGATGGCTACGAACAGCCCAGGCCCCGGCAACGCTCCCATAACTCCGGGTATGACAGTCGCTTCGAACCGGATATGAACGACAGTTACAGCCGTTATGGGGAAAGAGCCCACATTGAGGACTACAACCGGACGAGCCGCCCGGGATCTCGCACGAACAGGAAGCCAGTCCGGCCTCAAGCCTACAGTCGGGATGATTATCGGGAGAGGCAAAACGGTTATTCGCAACACAGTACAGCCGCAGTCAGCGACTATAACGAAACATCTTATGCCCCCCCTGTTCGTGACAGGAATTTTGGCCGTTACCGGGAACCGGAAACCGTCAGGAGAGAGCGGGACTACGGCTACGAAGCCACTTATGATCGGGGCTGGCGGGAAAATATTCTCGACGCCTCCGAGGGCAGTTACACCATCGAGTGGCTATCAGGCCCTCGAAGATCAACCCTTGAAAGAACCAAAAGGCGCTACCCGGCCCTGGCTGACAGCCAGATTATTCAATATCGAAACCGCGACAGGAACTGGTATGTGCTGGTCAGCAATATTTTCCCTGGTCAGGCCCAGGCTGTCAGAGGCCTGCATCAGATGGACATGGGCAGGATGGGGACGCGCCTGTCACCCTGGATTCGTTCCGTGGACGGGCTGCGCAAGCTGGTCAGGGACAGTCACCGCAGGCTCAGTCACAGTCGAAGCCGTCAGTCTGACCCGGTGCAGTCCATCATCTCTGCACCGAAGAACAGTTATACGATTCAGTGGTTCGCCGCCAACCGACCTGAAGCCATCAAGAAAATGCAGCAACGCTTTCCGGAGCTTGCTTCGGCAGTCACGGTGCACTTCCGCCGAAACCAGAAAGACTGGTATGTACTGCTCCAGGGCCAGTACACTGACAGCCGGGAAGCACTTTCAGCCATCAAATCGCCGCTGTTAAAGGATGCCGCAAGGGTTCTCCACCCCTGGACCCGCCCTCTTAACTCCCTGAAGAATGTTCAGATCCAGGAAAGCTAGAAGTTCAGCCCTCGCTCATTCAACTGTTGCCATTACCCTCATATTTTATTCGCTATTGTTATGCTTCTGACTGCAGCTCCAGTCTACCTTTAAACCTCCACACCGTTTTTTCGATGCCGTTCAATGGAAATCACCAATAACTCTGCAACGGCATCTTCAAAAAGAGATTGCGAGTGGATAATCGATGTTAACAATACTGTTTCATGAAATAAGACCACAGCGTAGATGTTTATTCCTGTCTGTGCTGTTGCTTTCACAGGTTCTGAATGCCTACCCAAGTCCAGATGATGAAAAGAACCTGTCTGTTGACGCAAACCCGAAAACTGCGCTGGAAGCGGAGCAGAGACAGATAGATGCAGATATCAGTGGCATACAGCAGATGGTGGTTGTGGGTCATGGAATAAACATGCGTAATCTGAACAATGGGCATCAGCTTTCCTACTTCATGGTTTATGACAAGGAAGAAGGCCTTTGGCGTTCGTACTTGCTCCCGAGACTGACGGGTGACGAAGCGGGTAATGACTTTCTCAGAAGACATGAGACACGAGAAAGCCTTCCTATTGTCGGCAGGCCCACACTGCACCGGGATGGCACTATTTACATTGCCGCCGCCGGAGGGGTTGTAAACCGGCTAAAGCCGCGGAAAGAGGGTGGTTTTGTACACAGCTACGTAATTCTTGGTGCAGGAAAGTCGGCCAGGGATGTTTATTTCACAGAAAACGCCTCGCCTGTCACCCTGTTAGCCGAAGACAATGAAATTAAAACCAACCCCAGGATTAAAAAATTCATTGATGGCGTTGAGATAGAACAGCCCTTCTTTCACGATTACCAGAATTCCCTGAAGGCGGTTGATGAGTCTTTTAGCATGCCCATCGCCAGTGGACTGATTACCCCCCGGCAAATGGTCTCAATTACTGATTTCGTCAGGAAAAATACCCATTATTCGATCACCCGTGGATATACCGATCTGGCAGCGCTGAGTGACAAACCTCGTACCCCCGAAGAAGAAATGAAAAGAGAGGCGATTATTGCCGAGATGACACGAAAAGACGGGCCGACTAAAAACTGGGTGGTTAAAATCTGGGATGATGACAAGAACTATCTGCTCAGTGCCGGTGACCTGGAAGCCAGTAAAAAGAAATCCTGTGAGGTTGCTGAATCCCTGAAGCCAGGGCTATGTCAAGAGTGGCACACTGACACGCTGGAGAAGGATGGTAAGTTTTTCTTCAAGGCCGAAAGGCTGCCTCTGCACAAAACCCTGGTGGCTGAAGTACCGGGTGATGACAACCAGATGATTGTCTCAATCATGGGAAACCTTTACCGAATAGACCACCAGAGTGATTCGGTGACCCATCTCGGTGAAGTGCCGGCAGCCGGCGACCGGCAGGTTGACTGCACCGGCCTTCTGGCCCTGGATGCCAGCACATTTCTGATGTCAGACATGGGTCACATCGAACGCCCTGAAGGTGACACGCTTCGTGTTATCAGCCTGCTGGAAAATGGCAGTTTTGAAGTCAATCCGTCATTCACGGACGCCCTTAAGAAAGCTCATATTGGCCTGAGAGGACCAGATAAATCGAATAACCCCAGGGTAAAAAGCTTCTATGCCGCCCGAAGTCCTGATGCAGAACCGGGCGAAAGCTTCACGCTGTTCCTGCGAACCAAGCACCTTGGGCCAGAACTGGTGAAAATCCCTGTAACCTACACAGTCGGTCAACTATCGGCAGAGCCTGCGGAAGCCCTGCATCTCAGTGATACCTACAACACAGAATACTTCACAGCGGTAGGCAGCACTCTGATCAGTACCCTGGAAACGGAAGATGTCTACAGAATGTTCCATGCTTACCTGCTTGGTCATGTGACTGAATTTACCATCCCCCAGCTTGGCGCATTTGTTATCGACACAGAATGTGGCCACTCCCAACACTATAAAAGGGCTCTGCAACTGCCCGCCTACCTGCCCTATACCCGATACGGGCTGGACGGCATCTGTTTTCATTAAGCTTCTCACGGGCCTGCCGCCACAGGCAGGCTCTTCTTCAATCACCCAGCATTCCCCATTGCTGCTGCGCAAGCCACACGAATAAAAATTTCAGGAGCACAGACTGTGATTCTCACAGTACAATAGGCCGAATAAATTCAATAACAATTTTACAGGCTCTCAACCAGAGACAAACCATGAAAAGCATCCTCAAGTTTCTCGTCACCATCGTGGCAGGCTTTGCGGTGATCGCTGTAGTTGCCGTAATACTGCTGCCAAGGCTTATTAACCCGAATGATTACCGGCAACAGCTCACGACACTTATACAGGACAAGACGGGCATCACCGTCAGTTTTGATGGTCCCATCGGCTGGTCGGTATTCCCCTGGCTGGGTATTGCCATGGAAGACGTTTCGATCCAAGGCTCAGACAACGGCGCCCTCGGAACCCTGGGCAGGGCAGAAGTCAGCGTCAAGCTTCTTCCTCTACTGAGCAAGCAGATTGAAACACAGGCAGTCATTCTTCATGGCCTTGAGTTGAAACTGGTGAAAAGCCGGGACGGCAAGGGTAACTGGGAATTTGGTGACAATGCCGAAGCAAAAACAGGTGCTCCCGCAGGAAGCGATGAAAATACGGCCCCGGCTCCTGTGACCCGCTCAAATGACGCTATGATCATCCCCGAACTGAACATCGCCAGTGTCGAATTCAAGGGTCTCATGGTCAGCTACGAAGATAAGGTGACCGGCAAGTCTTATGTCATTAACGACGCTTCATTGATAACCAGCGCAATCATAGATAATGCGCCCTTTGACCTGACACTGCAGGCACGCATGAAAAGCAGTGACCCGGACTTGGCACTTCGAACCCGCCTGGATACCACTCTCGGCGTCAATCTTGGCACCAGGACCATCACCCTGGACAACCTCAAAGTCAGCACCCGCCCGGACATCAACAACGGAGAGAAGCTCGACATAGTCGGCCATCTCAGGTTTGAACAGCCTGACATGAAAGAGCCTCTGCAGATGAGCGGCGAACTGGATGTCACCGAGTTTAATCCTGCCAGGCTGCTGGGCCAGATTAAAATGCCTCTCCCTCCAATGAGTGACCCTAAAGCACTCAACCGCCTGTCGTTCAAAAGCCGCTTCAACAGTAACGGCAAGAGTTTCAATGCTGACACGCTGGATCTCACTCTGGATGGCTTTACCATCGCAGGAAACGTCAATGTTACCGATCTCGAAAAGCAATCCATTGTCTTTCAGTTCACAGGTAACGACCTGAACCTTGACCAGTATCTGCCTCCGGCAGCTGAAAAAAAACCTGAAGCAACTGAGCCCGAGGCAAAGCAACCAACAGCCCAGGCGCAGGAACCGCCATTAATTCCTGAAGACGCCCTTCGTCCACTCAACCTGAAGGGTTCACTGTCATTGAACTCCCTGACCGCCGCTAAACTGCGCTTCGACAAGCCGGTAGTGAAACTCACCGCTGCCGGTGGCCGACAGGAGATCAAACTGGATTCAGATTTCTACCAGGGTCGCATTGATGTTGACAGCAAGCTTGATGTCCGTAAAAAAGCAGCACCGGAAGTTGTTGCTTCAGCTGACCTGAAAGGTATTAACCTGGAAGCACTGGCCGAGCCCATCCCGGCCATGAAGTCGATCCAGGGGACAGTCAACGCCGACCTGAATGTCACTACCAGGGGCCTGGTTCAAAGCGCACTGACCCGCAACCTGAACGGCAAGGTGAACTTTGGCATAAACAAAGGCGCCTTCACCGAGGCCAACTTTGACAAGCTGGTCTGTGAGGGCATCGCCCAGATTCGTAGCAAGAGTCTGGAAAAATCCGACTGGGATAAGGTCACCCACTTCCAGAAGCTCGGCGGAACCTTCGTCATTAAAAACGGTGTCGCCAACAATGATGACCTGACCGCCGCCCTGTCCAACCTGAACCTGAAAGGCGATGGCAATATCAATCTCGTCGAGCAGTCCCTGGATTATCATGTCGGTCTGAACATCAGTGGTGACCGGTCTCCTGACAGCGATCCGGCCTGCCAGGTCAATGAAGATTACGTCAATGTCACCTGGCCTGTTCGCTGTCAGGGCAAGCTCGGTGAGCAGAGCTGCGGCCTGGATACAGAGCGTCTGGCCGACACCATTGCCGAACTGGCCAAGCAGGAAGTCAAAGGCCGGATACAGGAAGAGATTGAAAAGCAAGTGGATGGCCCACTGAAAGACGTCCTGAAAGGCTTCTTCAACTGATTTGACAGCCCACCGCCGGGGCTCTTCAGCCCCGGTAAAGCCTCCAACCCTGAAAAACCTAATCCGGATATTTCATAAACTGCCCCGACTATCGCGCAGAACCTTGTTGTCTCAGGCAATTTGGTGAGGAAGCGCCGTACCGGGGAGTACGGTCGACCGAGCCAAACTTTCCTGAGGCGGCAAGGGGCAAGCAAGAGTCGGAAGCATGTTTATGAAATATCAGGGCTAATCCCTTCAGACCGGCCGCCGACACTATAAGCACTCACTGACCTGAAAAGACGCGGCCATGAATGTCAAAGATGCTCTCAGACTTGCCACAGAACGAAATGGTTCCGATCTGTACGTGACCGTCGGCTACCCGCTGAGCATGAAAGTCAACAACAATATCATCTCCATCAGCAAGATCCCTCTGACAGCAGGGCAGGTGAACCAGGCCATTCAGGCTCTTATGAGTAAAGAGCGTTTTCAGGAATTCTGCATCTCCAAGGAGAGCAGCTTTTCGACACAATTGGACGGCACCGGAAGGTTCAGGGTCAGTGCCTTTTATCAAAAAGGCGAACCGGGAATGGTGGTTCGGCGTATTAATACTGATATACCGACACTGGAACAACTTGGCTTACCACAACAGGTCGGAGACCATGTACTGAATGAACGGGGGCTTATTCTTTTCGTTGGCGCTGCCGGCTCAGGAAAGACAACATCATTGGCTGCACTGATAGGCCACCGCAACCAGAAAGGAAGCGGCCATATCATCACTATTGAAGATCCCATCGAGTATGTTCACAACCACGACAAATGCATCGTTACACAACGGGATGTCGGTGTAGACACCAACTCTTACGAAGCCGCTCTGCAGAATGCACTGCGACAGTCACCGGATGTGGTGGTCATTGGCGAAATCCGCTCAGCAGAGCTGATGCGGCATACTATTGAGTTTGTAGAAACCGGCCATCTCTGTATTGCCACTCTTCACGCAAACAATACCTACCAGGCCCTGGAGCGGGTGGTGAATTTCTTTCCCAATAACATGACAAACCAGATACTGATGGACCTGTCATTAAGCATGAGAGCGATTATCGGGCAGCAGCTGATTCCGTCGAAAAACCAGGACCGGGTTTATCCGGCCCTGGAGATAATGTTCAATACCCCGAGGATTGCCGACCTGATTAAGCGTGGTGCTATTGATGAGCTGAACGAAGCCATCCACAAATCCAGGGAGCAGGGCATGCAGACCTTCGACCACGCCCTGTATGATCTCTATAAAGCCGGAAAAATCTCTTATGACTCAGCCCTGCTGCATGCCACGTCCACCAACAACCTGCGCCTGATGCTGAAGATGGAAGGCGAAAACCCTCCTGTGCAGAATAAAGGCAACAGTATCAGCACACTCAACATTGTCAGCGACGACGATCAATAATCTGAAAACCCTAGGAGCCTGACCGAGAATAGTGGTCGAGTATAAAATTCAGTAGAACGAGGCTATTTTTTTGGTGAATTTGTGCGAATAGTGGGCCTCTTCAATCAAATTCATCAGAAAAATAGACCGTTCTTTC
>JBPCXN010000054.1:0-4521 GCA_051008495.1 Endozoicomonas sp.
GTCCGGAGAAACCCAGGTTGTGACCATCGGGCGTATTCGCGATACCGTGAAACCACGGCTGAGTGTGCTGACACCAGCAGATAAAGACATTGTGACAGCGGGAAAATCCCTGCGGGCAGTGGTATCCATTGAGGATATTGGAACCAACATCGAAGAAGTCGAGATGTACTGGCGCCGGGAATACCAGGGCAATGCAGGGCAGTGGCTGGTGCTGGATGAGACGCCTCTGCAGCTGTTCCGCAACGATGAACGGCCAGACGACGATAAAACACCGAAAAGCGACCCGGACAATAACTACTATGTGTACTGGGCCGATTTCTCCGATGGCAATATCCTGCGCCGGACGGGTAAGCGCAATGAACGCCTGAGAGTCACGACAAAGGTTGTCACCAAGAATCATACCGTGAAGGACGAAACGGTTTATGAGGTCGGCCACAATATTTCCGAGCGCCGTTTCCTTGCTCCATCAGGAAATAACCAACAGGCCGGGCGCACTGTTTATTACACGGCAGTAGATCAATATAAAGCGGTTGATCGTGAAGGGGCGATGGTTACGGCTTGGTCGACTGTTGACCCTTCTCGTCTAGAGCGTGAACTACTGGGGAATAAGAAGGTAGAGCAGAATCAGCTCTACATGAGAACCGGGCTGTTTATACTGGACGCAGTCGATGAAAAAGATACCGGCGGGACTGGTGATGTCTTTATCTATTCCCGTCTGTTGAATGGCGCTGCGGAAATTTTCTCCGGCGCTATAACCGAGATCAAGGCTGACACCAATATTGTTCTGGCATCCAAGGCTGGTGTTGCCGACGGTGTGACACCTGTTGATGGTACAGACAGTTTTGTCGGGGCGCTGGAAACAGAAATTCGCCGGGACTGGCTGGGCGGTGATACCGGTGCAGAAGGCAGTGGTGAGCTCTATTACCGCAATCACAGTGGTGAGCTGTTGTTGTTTAATCACCAAAACGGTGAAGGGCAGTTCGGTCTGCCTTACCTGCTTTCCGGCCGCATCGATATGCCTTATCCAGATGTATACGGTCTGGATCGCAAAGATGACCTTGCCCTTGTGGCCAACGGCCATGGTGGTGTGCAGGTGATTGATATTTCTTCTTTCGCCAGCCCTTATCATGTGGGCTACATCAAACCCAATGGCTTTACCCGGGATGTCAAAATCAAGGGCAACTACGCCTATATTGCGGCATCCCATGAAGGGGTTGTTGTTGCCAATATCAGTGAGCCTACACTGCCTGTGATTCGTTCGGTGGATACCATCGGTATTGCCAACAGACTGACTATCCAGGGTGACAAACTCTATGTCACCAATATGTCCGGTGACGGGGAAATTTCCCAGGTTGATATTTTTGATATCAGCCAGCCTGTTCAGCCAAAACTGCTGCGTAGTATTGAGCTGACGCCGGCCCGAGAAGATTATGTGCAGGATGGTGTTTACGATGTCTCTGTAACGGGCAATTTTGCCTATGCCAGCGTGCATTACTCCGATCAGGAAGATAAGCCTTCCCAGACAATCGTTGAAATGATTGATCTGGCCAAAGTGGCTGAGCCTGCCACTGATGCCACTGTGCCTGCTGTTATTCACCGAGATGCTTCCTGGGATGATTTTTCTGTGCGGGATCTCACCTTTGCCCGGGGCGCTGTACAGGTTGCAGCTGGCAAGCAGGGGATAAACAGAATTGATATTTCCGAGCTGACTGTTCTGAAGCACAAGCCGTATTACGACCAGGCGGATGTGAATACAAAGCTTGAGAGAATTGTTCTGGAACTCTCTGCTGTGCTGCCAGAGGATACAGATCTTTCTGACCATATTCGTGTTGTGGAAGGTGATCTGAAGATTGGCGTGGATGTCACAGACAAATTCGAGCCGGCGTTCAAACCAAGAAAAGACAGCGTGACCTACAAGGTTGTTCACCTCAATCTGAAAGATGGGGAACAGCTGAGAGCCAACACCCGTTACTTTGTCATTGTGAAAGCCGGACTAAGTGCGGTCACAGGCTATCCGCTGGCCAGGGATTACAGCTTTGGCTTTATAACTTCAGCAGCCGGTGCCGAGGCAGCTCCGGATATCACGTCCATTTGTGCTGTGCTGGAAGACAAATCCGGCAGCAACGCCTGTATCAGCAGTGGTGATATTCAGGGTGGGACCAGTGTTGTCATCAGTGGTTATCACTTCAGTGATGAGCCCAGCCTCTCCATTGGTGGGCTGCGCCTTGGTATCGATAAAGTTGAGCTGAATGGTGAAGACGGCCTGGATCGTATCTTTGCCAAAACACAGGCCAATAATGCAGGGCCTGCCGCTGTCAGTGTGACAAACAAGCACGGCCTGACTGATATTGTGCTGGGCGGCTTTACCTATGTTGACCAACTCTCCGTGTCTTTCGTGACACCGGCTGTTGTCAGCACAGTACAGGCCGGTCGCAACGACAAGGTCAGCATCGTTGGTTACGGATTCCACCCCAAAGTGCAGATCAAAGCCTATAAGAGTGGAACTCCTGAGATTGCCGTTACTGATAGGGTGGATGGCGATCGATTGAAACTATACAGCGCAGAGCGCATGAACTGGGTGGTGCCGGATTTTACCGACGGCAGTGGTGAAAGTTACCGGGGGTTTATTGATATTGAGGTGACTGATGATCGTGGGCGTGTTTTCCGTCTGCCAAATGCATTGTTCTATGGCAAGCTTGAGATCGTTCGCACGATCCAGACAGAGCACAGCTTTACCCGAGGTTTCATTCAAAGTGAACTGGATAAACTCAGCAGAAATGAGCTGCGCGACTATGTGCCTGATGCCGGGAAACTACCACCCGGTCAAATAGCGGCTCTGGAAAAAGACGAAAGCCTGAACATTCTGTATGTGCTGGGTCGCGGATTACGGGATCAAAGCGGTTTGGAGCCAGGGCAAGTATTCGAATCTTCTGAAATCCAGCACTTCTACCCACCTGGCTGGATCAGCCTGGTGAAATACAAAACGGATGCGCTGCCGGATGCGGCACCCAAGCATGGCCTGGGTTATTACAATCTTCCCCAGGATCTGGTGCCGACTGATATGGTGTTGAGCGGTCAGCACCTGTACGTCACGGCCAGCGGTTATAAGTTCCCTCATATTGATACGCCACACGATGGCCGCCAGGTGCTGTTGGTGTATGACCGGGAAATTCGCGATCCGGATGATCTGACAGAGCAACCGCCAGGTAAAGATCGGGATATTCTCTACACACTGCCTTTACCTGTTGAGCATCCGCCTGAAAGGGTGATTGCGAAGGATGACCTGTTATTTATTGGTGCCAAATCTTCAGGGGTTGTTGTTATCAATGTGGCTGACCCGCTCAGGCCTACCGTGGTGAAAAAACTGGAGTCCGCTCAACTGCAGGGCCGTGGTCATGTTCTCAATGTGAGAGATATTGCGCTTGTTGGAGACACCTTGCATGTCATATCCCGAAGCAGCAGCGGATATAGCCGATTTGTTTTTGATATCCGCCGCACCTCATTGCCACAGCTGAATGTGATTGGCAGCCACACGAATACAGCGGTACTGACGGGTGATACGCACTTTAGTTCCGGCCATAGTGTGGCGCTGTTTGATGCAGAAAACCCGGAATTTATCCGTGCTGAAGGTCGTTACCAGGCCAATGGCTTCAAAGTGCCGGGGGATAGTTTTGGTCTGGATGCTCAAGCAACAGTTGTCGTCAACCTGACGCGAAAATGTGCCGGGAAAGAGAATCGTGGCAAGTGTGAGGGGATCCACTTCCATCAGTATCTGGGGCTTTATGATGTTAGCCGTTCGTCTGATATTAGCCTGTTGGATGCGATGACGCGCAGGCAGCTTGACGTTCAGCCTCCACCTAACGGATATCCGAAAGATGTATTCTGGCAGAGGGATCCTCTGTTGCTGACAGATGAAGGTGTTGTCGCTTATGCCATTGCAGTCCAGGAAAACAGCAAGGTTTTTTCTGTACTGAACTTTGTTGATACTCAGGTGCTGGATCTTGTCAGTAGCCAGCCTGAGGCCAATAGCCGTGCAGTTCATTTGGATACACCGCTGGTGCTGACATTTAACCGCGCTGTGTCTGTTGAGAAAGATGCCTTGGAAAAGTATGTGGCGTTTTTTCAGGACAATGGTTCTCAGGAAAAAGTAAAGGTTGCTGTTCAATATGAGCTGTCAGCAGACAAGAAAAGCTTACGCTTATTGCCGGAAGAGCAACTCACAGCCAACAGCGGTTATCAGATTGTACTGAAAGGCGAGCTGGACAGCCGTCGTACCCGTGGGCTGTTCGATCATACTCTGTCATTCCGCACTGGTCAGGCGACGGGTGACGCTGTTTCTATTGAAGCTATCTCACCTCGCCAGATTGAAACATCCGGTGGTGAAGTCCTGATCACGCTGGCTCACGCCACAGGCACACCATCGTTCCGCTTTGCCGGTGAGCCTGGTGTCGTTCTGGAAAGTCTGCCACTGGATAACGGGCAGACACAGTTCCGCGTAAAAGCACCTGCCAATACGATCCC
>JBPCXN010000055.1:0-8421 GCA_051008495.1 Endozoicomonas sp.
GTGTTGGTATAGGCCATCTATTTTGATGCATTAGGATGTGTGTAGCCTGAACGAAAATCCGGGAAACGGAATGAATAGCCTGCCTCCACAATCCGGTTATTTCTGCAACGCTTGTTAGCTCTGGCCGGTGGAGGAAAACGGTCGTCCAGATCTACATTCATCTCGTTCGCTAACCAATGCAGCACTTCGTGCATTGGGGCCGGGTAGTTATCAACACCAAGGTACAAGCTGTCTAAAGAGCTTCCTGCCAAGTCCCTGTTGATCAGGTGGGCAATTATTCCTGCACAGTCATCCCTGTGAATTCGATTGCCAAAAATCACGGGCTCTGGCTGGCAGCCCTCCCCTGCCTTAACTCGATTAATCAGCCGGTTTCGGCCTGGGCCATAGATACCGCCGAACCTGATGGATGTGGCGGGATATAAACTGTTTTGCAGAATGGTTTCTGCTTCTAGCATGATTTTGCCGGAGTAAGACTGTGGCAGAGTTTCGGAGGTTTCATCAATCCATTCGCCATTGGACTGGTGATTGACGCTGGTGCTGGAGGTAAAAAAGAGTCTTGCCGGTTTGTAGCTGTCTTTTTGTAAACGTGACAGGACATTCTTCAAGCCATCAACATAAGCCTTCCGGTAATTACCCTCTCCCCGACCGTCAGTGGCTGCAGAATACACGACGTAGTCTATCTTTTCAGGCCAGTCGCCCAGGGCTTTGGCATCGGTAAGGTCACAGGCGACAGCACGGACGCCTTCAGGCAGTTTGCTGATGTTGCGGCGAAGCCCCCAGACAGTAAAACGGTCATCCTGACTGAGCAGCTGACGGGCCAGTTCACAACCCACATCGCCACAGCCGGCAATCAGTACGTGAATCCTGTTCATAGATAGCCTCTATTGTGGGATCATTACTTTAATGAAAAGATAATAATAGATTGATGAAAATACTGGATAAAATTACAGTATTATTGTTCTTGTCGCACGGCCTGCACGTGCTCAAGTGGATAACACGCAACAGATCGTTGCCTCAATTGTTGCATAATCATGACCCTGACAGAACTGCGCTACGTCGTTACCCTTGCCCAGGAACAGCATTTCGGGCGTGCTGCTGCCAAATGCTTCGTCAGCCAGCCGACCCTGAGTGTTGGCGTTAAAAAGCTGGAAGATGAACTGGGCATTGCCCTGTTTGAACGTTCCAGGACTTCAGTACGGGTTACGCCCATGGGCGACAAAGTCATACGACAGGCACAGAAAGTTCTGGAAGAGGCGGCGGCGGTCAAGCAGGTGGCCAAGTCAGGCCAGGATCAGCTTAAGACGCCTCTGCGGGTTGGGGCCATCTATACGATTGGTCCTTACCTGTTTCCCCACCTTGTTCCGCAACTGGCGCAGGCAGCACCGGGAATGCCTCTCTATATTGAAGAGAACTTTACTGCAGTGCTGAGGCGTAAGCTGAGAATGGGTGAACTGGACGCAATCATCGTTGCCCTGCCCTTTACCGAGCCGGATGTTCTGACCGTGCCCCTCTACGATGAACCGTTCAGGGTATTGCTGCCCGGCGGTCATCCATGGGAAAAGAAAGATGAGATCGACCTGGCTGAACTGGCTAATGAAGAGTTGCTGCTGCTGGGCGAAGGGCACTGTTTCCGGGATCAGGTGCTGGAAGCCTGCCCATTGCTGGCCCAGAAAGATGAGCCGGGAGAAGATACCGGCGGTATAGAAGCAACCTCCCTGGAAACCATTCGTCACATGGTGGCTTCAGGTATGGGAATCAGTGTATTGCCGCAGTCAGCACTGGTCGACAGTCACTATGCTCCGGATGTCCTGTCCAGCAGACCCTTCCGGTCTCCGGCTCCCGGTCGAACCGTTGCTCTGGCCTGGCGCGCCAGCTTCCCGAGGCCGAAAGCCATCGATACGCTGTCCGATGCACTGCGCCAGTGCACCGTATCCGGCAGGAACTGACAATGGGTAAGCCTCTGCACGAGATTTCGGTTACGGCGCTCAAGGGCGTGGGGGCTGCGCTGGCAGAAAAGCTGGCGAAAATCGATATCCATAACTTCCAGGATCTGCTATTTCACCTGCCACTGCGCTACCAGGACCGAACCCGTATCACCGCTATTGGCGCTCTCCAGCCTGGTGGCGACTTTGTTATCCAGGGGCGGGTGACAGGCAGTGATGTTGTCATGGGGCGGCGCAGAAGTCTTCTTTGCAAGGTTAGTGATGGAACCGGCAGCGTAGGGCTTCGCTTCTATCATTTTTCCAGTGTCCAGAAAAACAGCCTGCGGGCCGGCACAGAGGTTCGCTGCTTTGGTGAGCCCAGGCGCGGGGCATCCGGCTTTGAGTTCTATCATCCTGAGTACCAGGTGATAAAGCCTGACGCCGAGGTGGATGTGGAAGAGACGCTAACACCTGTTTATCCGGCGACAGAGGGTCTGACACAGCAGCGGATTCGAGGGTTGTGTGAGATGGCGCTGGAGAAACTCAATAACCCGGACTCTCTTCAGGAGTGGCTTCCTCAGGAAGTGCTGAGGCAGTATCGGCTGGGCTCACTGGTGGATGCCGTGGAATTCCTGCACTCGCCGCCTCCGGATGTTTCCGTCGAACTGCTGGCGGAAGGTCAGCATCCGGCCCAGCGGCGGCTGGCTTTTGAAGAATTGCTCGCCCATAACCTCAGCATGCAGAAGCTGAGAAGTCTGGTGCGTGCTGTAAAAAGTTTCAGTATGCCGCCGAAGCAGGAACTCACCCGAACCTTCCGGGACCAGCTTGCCTTTCAGCTGACTGCTGCCCAGGAGAGAGTCCTGGCGGAAATCAGTGAAGACATGATAAAGCCAGATCCCATGCTTCGGCTGATTCAGGGCGATGTCGGCTCGGGTAAAACGGTGGTAGCGGCTTTGGCGGCACTACAGGCTGTGGAAAATGGTTTCCAGGCGGCAGTGATGGCGCCAACGGAAATCCTTGCTGAACAGCATGAGAAGAATTTCAAAGGCTGGCTGAAGCCGCTTGGTGTTTCAGTGGCTTTCCTCTCTGGCAAAACCAAGGGGAAAAAACGCGAACAGGTTCTGGACGAAATCGCCCGTGGTGACGCCATGGTTGTGGTTGGCACACATGCGCTGTTTCAGGAGGATGTTGCCTTTAAAAAGCTGGGGCTGGCCATTGTCGATGAGCAGCACCGGTTTGGTGTTCATCAGCGACTGGCGCTACGGAAAAAGGGTGAGCTAAATGGTGGTCAGCCACACCAGTTGATCATGACAGCGACACCGATTCCCCGGACACTGGCCATGAGCGCCTACGCTGACCTGGATTGCTCCGTGATTGATGAATTGCCTCCGGGCCGGACGCCGGTTAACACTGTAGTGATTGGTGATGATCGTCGTGAGAAGGTGATGAAGCGGTTACGGACAGCTTGCCTTGAAGGGCGTCAGGCCTATTGGGTCTGCACTTTGATTGAAGAATCTGAAGCCCTGCAGTGCCAGGCTGCAGAAGTAACAGCGGAACAGTTGAAAGAAGCTCTGCCGGAACTGTCAATCGGGCTGGTACACGGGCGAATGAAAGCCGCAGAGAAGCTTGAAGTCATGGATGCTTTCAAGTCCGGGAACCTGCATTTGCTGGTGGCGACAACCGTGATTGAAGTTGGCGTCGATGTGCCTAATGCCAGCCTGATGATTATTGAAAACCCCGAACGGCTCGGGTTGGCGCAGTTGCACCAGCTGCGAGGCCGTGTTGGACGTGGCAGTATAGCCAGCCATTGTCTTTTAATGTATCACGCTCCTCTGTCTCAGCAGAGCCGTGAGCGATTGCAGGTGATGCGGGATTCCAGTGACGGCTTTGTCATTGCAGAGAAGGACCTTGAGCTGCGGGGGCCGGGCGAAGTGCTGGGTACCCGGCAGACCGGACTGGCGCAATTTCGTGTTGCCGACCTGGAACGTGATGGAACCTTGCTGGAAGATGTCCGCAGTGCCGGACAGCTGTTGCTGCAAACCGCTCCTCAGAATGCTGAACCCCTGATCCAGCGCTGGCTGGGTCATGCCGAGAAATACGCGAACGTCTGAGCCTCTTTTCCCACCAAGTGCGGATAAGCCTCATCGAGCAGGTTGCCTGTTTACGTACTGCTCCCTTTTTACTATGAAAATGCAGCTAATCCGGGCCCTGTAGACATTTTCATGTTTCGGGGTGAGCTGCATTTTCCGCTCATGGCTGTTTGAATAAAGAATGCATAAAAATGTGGTGAAAAATAGTTGCATTCGGAATTTGCTGGCATATAATGAGAATCGTTCTCATTAACAATAACCAGAAAGGAGATGCCTATTGAAAGGAACTTACTCAGCCTGATCAACTGGTTTTGAAGCCAGTGACTCGCATATCCTCATCACGTATTAGCGGCCGCATGTCCCCGGCCGCTTTTTTTGATTAAGATAAAACAGCTCAGGATCTCAGCCGCTATAGAATAAGAAAACCGTAAAGGAGCCTGGAATGGATCTGCTTAAGCATGAAATGCCTTTGCTGAATGGACAGCCGCAGTCACTCAGCGAATACAAGGGCAAAGTCGTCTTGATTGTTAACACTGCCAGCAAGTGTGGCTTTACTCCTCAATACCAAGGCCTGGAAGCACTGCATAAGAAGTATCAGGATGAGGGACTGGTGGTACTGGGTTTTCCCTGCAACCAGTTTGGCAAGCAGGAGCCGGGCACCAGTGACGACATAGGTGCCTTCTGTGAAAAAAATTACGGTGTCACCTTCCCGGTCTTTGAGAAGATAGACGTCAATGGCAATGATGCCGCACCATTGTATAAAGAACTGAAGGAAGTCGCTCCGGGTATTCTTGGTAGTAAAAAGATCAAGTGGAACTTCACCAAGTTTCTCCTGAACCGGCAGGGTGAAGTGATCGGGCGCTATGCTCCGACCACCAAGCCAGAAGAGCTGGAAAGCACTATTGAGGAAAGCCTGAAAGCTTAACTCTGTGATTGTAACGGTGTCATAACAATACGACTTCTGCTGTGGATAAATAATGCCAGGAATACAGTCAGCGCCAGAATATTTATCCACAGCAGGTGATGCGGCCAGAGAAGGAGGACGCCGCAAAGCAATGCTGTGAGGCGCTGCGGAAGTCGCAAAGCCGATTCCAGCCAGCCTTCAATGCCCGCAGCCAGGGCGTAAATACCCGGAACAGCAAACAGAAGGATAACGACAGAATCCGTCCAGTCCGGTGACATCAGTGCTGTATAGGCCATCAGCAGGGGAACAATATAAAGTCCCTTGGCAACTTTCCAGGCTGTCAATCCGGTACGCATGGGTGGTGTTTCTGCGATTGCAGCAGCTGCAAAGGCGGTCAGGCAGACCGGCGGAGTGACATTGCTGTCCTGGCTCAACCAGAAAATAATCATATGGGCTGACAGCAGGGCCATGGTCAAGACCTCCGGGCTCAGAGTCTGCTCCAGGAGTGTTGATTTGAAATCGACAGGAATGGCTGCCATTAACTGCCTGGCATCAGTCTCGGAAAGCCCCTGTGCTAGATTAGCTGCTTTATCAGGGTCTACCAGTAAGAAAATCGCTTGTGCTGCCTCAGAAACGCTTCCCTCCATGATCGCCTGCAATAAATACTGCTCACTGATCAGCTGGTAGAGTGCCGGGGCTGAAAGGGTTCCCAGTACTATGTACGACGCTGTCACAGGAAGCCCCATACCCAGAATCAGCGACGCAACGGCAATCAGGATAAGCATGGAGATCAGGCTTCCCCCTGACCAGTCAGTGATCATCAGGGAAAAGGTGTTGCCAAGACCTGTAGTCGTTACAACATTCACAACCAGCCCGACAGCAATCAGCAGGATTGCCGTCGACACCATGTTTCTGGCGCCCAGTACACATGTATCAAGTATCGCTTTCAGGCCCATCGGGTTCGGGGTGAACCGGGATAACAGAATGATGGTGATGATACTGAATCCGGCCGCATAGGTGGCCGTATAGCCCTGAATGAGCAGGGTGACCAGGACTACGAGGGGAAGGAGGCAGTGCCAGCCATTCTTCAGCACAGTCTTAAGGTCGGGAGCATCTGTATCCACAGGCAAAGCATTACGCTTGCGGGCTTCAATGCGGACGAAAAAGGCGACAGAGAGAAAATACAGGATGGCGGGAAACAGTGCGGCGGCCATAATCTCGCCATAGCTGACGCCTGTATAGGCCACCATGATAAAAGCACCGGCTCCCATGACCGGGGGCATCAGCTGTCCGCCGGTGGAAGCGGCAGCTTCAACTCCGGCGGCAAAACGTCCCGGGAAGCCAGCTTTCTTCATCAGGGGAATGGTGATTACACCGGTAGACGCTGTATTTGCCACCGAAGAACCTGAAACGGAACCCATCAACCCGGAACCGAAAACAGCCACCAGTCCCGGGCCTCCAACGAAGCGCCCTGCGGCGCTGCGTGCCAGATTGATGATGAAGTCCCCGGCGCCGGAGCTCAGCAGGAAAGCGCCAAACAGGATGAACATAAAGACGAAGAACCAGGAGATCTGGGCGATTTGGCCGAACATGCCTTCGGGGCTGAAATAACTGCGAAACAGCAGGGTCTCCAGGCTTAACCCGGAAAACTGGAAAACGCCCGGCATGTATTTGCCCCACCAGACGACATAACTCAGGGACAGAAGGATAAGACAGGGAATAAACCAGCCCGTTACACGTCTGGCCAGTTCAATGATGACGAAGACTGCCGCCATTGAAAAGAACCAGTCAAAAGCAGTGAATCTGACGCCCCTGTCGTAAAGAGCGCTCTCAAACGAAATCAGGTAGACGGCTGAAGAGACAGCCAGCAGGGCCAGAACCGTATCCACGAACTTTTGCCAAGTTGGCCTGGTTAATTTGTCTTTGCCGACCCTGAATGCACAAAGCAAACCGAAACTGCCAAAATGAATCGCTGCCACCCAGAGTTCGGAAACCGTACCCAGGGTATTGAAATAGATGTGCGCGACAGAGGTTGCCACCATCCAGCCATAAAGAAGCTTTGCAGGCAGTGTCATGCCGTTTTTTTTATCAAGACTGAAGGCATCCATTCAGCTTGGTTCTCTGTTTAGATGAAGTGTTGACGCGGAAGAGTTTTATCGAAGCCAGGGTTGGTCTGGCCCCCACGCAGGAGTGTGGGGACAGGCCAGAAATCAGTTAGCTGTCAGATGCTCCGGCACATCAATGCCCTGCTCCCTGTAATAGCGGGCTGCGCCCGGATGCAGGGGCAATGGCAGTCCGGCAATAGCTTTCTCAAGGCTCATGGCGGTAGTGGCTTTATGAATACCTTTCAGGAATGGCAGGTTTTCATAGATGGTTTTGGTCAGCAGATAAACGGTTTCGTCGTCCAGGTCGGATCTTGCCGCCAGGAAGTTGGGCTGGGCAATGGTTTGTACTGCTTCTTTCTGATCGGGATAAGTACCGGCTGGAATCACGTAGCGGGTCCAGAGCTGGTAGCCGCCATTGGCTTTCTGCATCTGCTCGTCGGTGAATGACAGGATCGTCAGGTCGCCCCCGTCTTTAGCAAAAGCCTTGGTCACAGCACCTACAGGAACTCCGGCAGGAATATTCATTCCCGAAACGGTGCCGTTCATCAGGGCGTCGGCGCTGGCACCGTAACCCATGTAGGCCAGTTTGAAGGTATCAGGGTCAATATTCAGTCCGGAAAGGATCTGACGACCAGAGCCTTCTGTACCGGAGTTTCTTTTGCCGATGGAGAACTTACGGTTGTTGAAGTCTCCCAGGTCGGCCACAGTGCCGGTCTTCACCAGGTCGGATTTGATGACAAAATGCTCAACGTTCTGCCAGAGCATGGTGATGGAACTAAGATGCTTTTGCGGACCGGTGTTTTTCAACCGGCCTTCGCCATTGGCTGCCCAGGCACCGTAGAGCCCCTGCATGATGGCGAACTGCGCTTCATTGTCCCTGAGCAGCTTGACATTTTCCCCTGAGCCGGCGGAACTGATAGCAGAGAGACTGAAGCCTTTTTTCGGTTGCAGTTTAACTTTGGTCAGGGTCGCCAGCGCAACGCCGACCGGGTAATAAGTGCCGCCTGTAGAGGCTGTGGCAAGGATATAGGATTGATCAACCTTGGCTTGGGCAGAGGCGGCGCCAAAGGTCATTAGCATGGCTGCAAGGCAGGTGGCCAGACGTCCTGTTTTCTTCATTATTATTATCCACTGGTTGTCATGAGCACTTTTTTGTCAGAACAGGGACAAAAAATTGCTACTAGCACTAAAGTCCGTTTTTCACCGTGATGGCAGGTTTTACTATACCCAGCAAAATAATCAATGAACAATTGCTTTTCGCTGTTTCAGCCTAAGTACATGGTTTCAATGGATTTGACGCGTTCAGCCTGAGCGAGAGCTTTCTGGCGGGGGCGCCTAGCCAAGGCGCAAGTGTGCGGGAATACTGGACGTCTTTCAAACACTTGGAACGCAGGCACGGA
>JBPCXN010000056.1:0-7789 GCA_051008495.1 Endozoicomonas sp.
CGAATTGTCTGATATTTTGTTAAAGAACTTCGTTGAAATGCGGCAATGCGTCTTACTTTCAAAGTCTGAATCGGTATGCTCTTTAGTAGAGCTCGCCGTTCAGCGAGGCCGCTATCTTACCGCGGCGATTTCTGTTGTCAAGCGCTTGTTTTTCCGGAGAAAGTTAAGCAACTTGGCAACCCGCTAAACTGGCAATCACTTGATTGCTTTTCCTGCTCAGCAGGCGGCGCATTCTACCGAACCGTTCGTTGTTGTCAACCGTCAGAGATTGGCGATTGAAACAGGAAAGATTCGTCACTGAAACTTCGTGGAGAGAGTTTCTCTGGAAGTGATGTCCCGATCAGTGGAGGCGCATTATACGCACACCGACGCCTCTGCCTACCCCGTGCATTTACCTATACAAGTCCAGCGTCATCAATAGGTGAGCTGGTCAAAGTCTATCCGTTCAATGAGCATCTGAACCAAAGCCTCCAGGCCTTTTTGATCCTGCTCATCGAAGCGGCTCTCAACCGGGCTGTCAATGTCGAGTACGGCAACGGTATGACCATCAACGACAAAGGGCACAACAATCTCACTGCGACTGTCGGCATCGCACGCTATATGTCCCGGGAATGTATGAACATCTTTTACCAACTGAGTACTTCTATCCGCTGCAGCTGTGCCACAAACGCCCCTTCCCAAGGGAATACGGACACAGGCGGGCTTTCCCATAAAGGGGCCAAGCACTAATTGTTCGCCCCGGACTATATAAAAGCCTGCCCAGTTCACCTCACCCATGGCAGTGAACAGAAGGCTGGCAATATTAGCCAGATTGGCGAGAACATCGTTCTCACCTTCGGTCAGGGCCCTGCCCTGACCCACCAGAAAACGGTAAAAGTCCTCTTTATTTTCAGGCATTTCTATGGCTTCAAACATCTCAATCACTCAGGCGTAATAACGGAATCGCTGCATTTGGTAAGACACCGTTTTTGCATCGCTGTATTCTGTCAGGTGTTTTTTCAACAGCCTTCGCTCCTTCTCCCTCAGAGCTTCACAACTGCTCTTGCCGGATAAAGGAGACAGATAAACAAGGTCGGAGGGCTCCAGACCAAGACGGGCAATAAATCCGGTGGTTCTCTCCACGTTTTCCACAACATCACCAGCTGGGCAGGCTCCAGTGAGCACAGTCAATCCAACGGATATCCCTGCTTCTTTGTAGTCCGTAACAGCCTGCCTGACGGCGGTAAGGTCGCCTGCCTTGCCGAGCTTCTGCCTCAAATCGCCCCAGCCGGTTTCCAGCCCAATGACCAGTTGCCTCAGCCCCCCAGTGAAAAGGTCCTGCCAGTCCGATTCAGTGCGTTTCGCAGAATAATCAGGATCAGCAAAAGCAGCGATGCCCCGGTTGAACCGGCCGAACCTGCTCTTTATCTGCCCAATACTGTGCATCAGCCGTCTTTGTGATAGAGCCATGGCGTTGGCAGACCCCAGGAACACGCCATCTTTACCCGCCAGACCCAGGCCAAACAACTCAAGAATACCTGACAGATGATTATCAAGCTCCTGCTCACTCAACACCCTGAAGGGCTTATCCTGATAAAAAGCACAGAATGTGCAAGCCCGGTTCGGGCACCCCCTGGCAGGCTGAATGACAAGATCGCCATAGCGATCCGGCGGCAGTATGGGTACAGCTTCAGGGTAAACATCAGCATAGAGTCGAGCCAGCCGCTTATAATACTCGTCATCATATTTCTCAGCCTGGGCCAGCAGTGAACTGAGCCGGGGATCAGTCACAAGATTGCCCCAGTCTCTTACCTGCCTCTGAATTTCTGCAATCAGAAAGGCTTTATCATGCTCCGGAACAACATCCTCTCCTGCCCCCTTAACCACCAGCCCATCCAGACAGCGCCGGAAAAACCCGCCTTGACGGCGGAAGGTGCACCAGCGCCCCTGATCATCAAGACGAATACTCACTCCTGAAGACGGATCTTCGATCTTGCTGCCACTGCTCAATAGCCTGACAGTGAGCCTTTCACTGTCCGAAGCCATCTGGGAGGATGCCAAAGACATACCTGCTATCTCCTTCAGCCATACAGAACCCTTGCATACAAAGACCCCCTGCGCTTTAATTCCTCCTGCTCTTGTCTTGAAAGCGCCGCTTTGGGCGGTTTGAGCCTGAAAGGAACAGGGAGTTGGTCTGTTTTGGCTAAAAATGGATGCATCATACGCACAGCACTGACAATATACACAGCCCTCGTTGCCGGGACTTTCTATCCAGCTCTGTCTTTTGCTTCCGATCAGCCCTGTTCCAGGGTTGTTCTCTCTGGTCACCCAAACCTGCCCCCTGTCGTCTGGGGCGACTCGCAGATCATCACCGGAGCCGCACCAGAGCTGGTCAGGAATATTCTGCAAAAGCACCAAATAGAAGTTGTCTCGGATTACCTCGGCGGTAACAGGCGGGTTCTGCGAAAAATGCAGTCGGGTGTCGTCGATATCAACCCGGCCATGGTCAGAACGCCGGAAGACGAACAATACGTTCAATTCATAGAGCCCGCCATTTACACCCAGAGCTATTCGGTCATCATTAAGCGGGGCGCTGAAAACATTCCAAAAAACTGGGAAGACCTGGTTAAACTCCAGGGTGTCACCCCTAAAGGCCTCAGCTTCGGTCACGACTTCGATCTGTTTGCCCGTGACAATCTCAAACTGATCCGGACCTTCAACGCCAAGCAGGGGTTGATGATGCTTAATGTCGGCCGGGTGGATTACGCTATCTATCCTAACATCCAGGGCGATCTGTTTGTCTCTCTGCTGGACTTCGAAGGGCGTTTCGAAAAGGCGCCGGTTGAAATTGCCTCGTTCAAACTGCACATCGGTATATCCGACAAAATCGGCTGCAAATTACCCGTCAAAAAAATTGCAGAAGAACTAAAATATCTACACAAGAGTGGGCGTGCCGATCATACAGTCAATGACAACCTCTACAAGTGGATGGAGTTTAGTCTCGATAAACGCAGCAACTCCTTTCCAGACAAGATTTAATCACTGAGTTATACACTTCTTGCCTGAAAAAACACCTTTTTGACTACTTTTCAGACAATTCTTATTCTTTTGTTGATCTGTGTCATCCCCTGTTAGGCCTCCGCCTGTATAAAGTTCCACCGAACAGTAAATAGTCATAATCTGAGGTCTTATGAGTCAACAGGCATCCCCTCTGTCTGCAGCTCAGGGTCGTCCGACATTGATGGATCGTTTCCTCAATGGCGTTGAACGAGCCGGTAACAAGCTGCCCGACCCATCCCTGATGTTTCTTTACGGAACCATCCTGGTGTGGATTTTCTCCGCTTTCCTGTCCCAGGTCAGCTTCGATATGGTTCACCCCACTACTGGTGCTGCCATTGAAGTGAACAACCTGCTGACCGGCGAAGCTTTAGCCGCTTTCCTGTCCTCCATGGTGGGTAACTTCACCGGCTTCGCGCCTCTCGGTATCGTACTGGTTGCCATGCTGGGTGTAGGTGTTTCTGAACAGTCCGGCTTTATCAACACCGGCCTGAAGAAGATGCTGGCTGTTACTCCAAAAGCTCTGCTGACTCCGGCGCTGGTAATCGTCGCGATTCTGTCTCACCTGGCAGCTGATGCGGGCTACGTTCTGGTTATCCCCCTGGGCGGTATCATCTTCCACGCTGCTGGCCGTCATCCTCTGGCTGGTGTAGTTGCTGCGTTTGCTGGCGTTTCCGGTGGCTTCGCAGCCAGCTTCGTGCCAACCCCGACCGACCCTCTTTTGCAGGGCTTCACTCAGTCTGCCGCCCAGCTGTTTGACGCTGACTACCTGGTAAACCCGCTGAGTAACTGGTTCTTTGCTGCTGCTTCCAGCATCGTTGTCACTCTGGTGATCTGGTTCGTGACCGAGCGCATTGTTGAGCCTCGCCTGAACGCCCAGATGCCTATCGACGATGATGTTGAACAGGTAGAAGACATGGGCACTGTTACTGACGTCGAGAGCCGCGCTTTCCGTATGGCCAGCCTGGCGATGCTGGCGGGTATTGCTCTGCTGACCTTCTTCGTCATGCCAGAGTCCTCACCGATGCGCTCTGCTGATGGCGAGTTGACGTCCCTGGCTTCTCCACTGATGCAGTCTATCGTGCCTCTGATCTTCCTGGTCTTTGTTGTACCCGGCTGTGTATACGGCCTGGTTTCTGGCGTGTTCAGCAAAGCTAAGGACATCATTGATGCAATGGGCAAGACCATGTCCACCATGGGTTCCTACATGGTTATGGCATTCTTCTGTGCCCAGTTCCTGGCGGCTTTCGGACAATCTAACCTGGGTACAGTACTGGCTCTTAGCGGTGCCGAAGTCCTGCAGGCCTTGAACCTTTCCGGCCAGGTCACCATCGTGGGTATGATTCTGCTGACTGCCGTGGTTAACCTGGTGATCGGCTCTGCGTCCGCCAAGTGGGCATTGATGGGCCCGATCCTGATCCCGATGCTGATGGCTGTTGGTATCTCCCCGGAGCTGGCTCAGGCCGCTTACCGTCTGGGTGATTCCGTCTCCAACATCATCTCTCCGCTGATGGTCTTCTTCCCGCTGATCGTGGTTTACTGCCAGCGTTACATCAAGAGTGCCGGTATCGGCACCCTGGCTTCCCTGATGATGCCTTACTCTCTGTCCCTGACAGTGATCTGGACGATCTTCCTGCTGATCTACTGGGCACTGGGTCTGCCTCTGGGTATCCAGGGCGTTTACACCTATCCGATCATGTAATTTCGGACAGGTTTTATCCCAGCCACAGGCTGGGATACCTTGTAAAGGAGGCTTCGGCCTCCTTTTCTGTCTTTATTACATCCCTCTGCAGCCTTCTCTGCCAGCGTCTATGCTGGGTGCTGATGTTGTTAGCGGAACTAACACTTTCGGGAACTCTGGCCAGCCACGGACTGTCCAATTTTTCAACAAAAGCAGTATTGAAGATGTAAGGAGGCCCGATGTTCAATCTCCACAGAATGCTAGAAAACATGACCCTGACCGGCTGGATTATCCTGGCCGCCTGCCTGATTGCCTGGGTGTTCGCCACCTGGCTGATGGGAGAGCTTTCCGACAGGAAGTGGGGTGACAGGGAGTCCGGAGCATTGGTGGGCTTTTTTGTCCCCGGCCTGCTCTTTATGCTGATGCTCTACCTGCTCTGAGCGATATACGCCAGGGCTGAGAGCACATGCCAGCTCATACTCTTCCTTGAGGATGCAAATCCAACAGGGGTGCCAGCTCAGCATCCAGCCTTTCCTGTCCACTTCTGAAATCCAGGGCCTTGCGACGCAGCGGGTTGAAGAAGTAGGAAAGGCACACCAGGGTGCCGAAGGTATCTGACAACTCCATGCCGGTAATGACAAAGCCAGCCCGAAGCTTGGGTATGAGCACAGCATTGTTGGTGGCGGTATGTCGGCTGGACACCACCTGAAAGCCTTTTTCCCGCAACCTGTCGAGAATCAATGGTAAAAGAGCCGTATAGATCCCCTTGCCACGATACTCACCAATCAGGCCGGAATTGACCATACAGAACCGATCCGGTGCTTCCTGCCGCCCCCAGCTCCAGCCGATCAAACGTTCTTCATCGTAAATGGCCAGATTCAGGCGCCACTGTTCACCAAAGCTTTCGAATAATGGCTCAAGAACAAACTTCTCTGACTCGTCCAGAGCCTCATAGGCCCGGAACCTCAGAATGTCCTTGAAAACATCAGGCCGTAACGGTTCAACAAGCCGTTCAAATTCAGCGGTTTCAAGCACCCGGACCCTGATCGATCCGAATAATGTAAGTTCTTCCATCTCCCCCCAGACGTCCCTGTTATCAGGCTCCCAGCGTTTCTTTCTGCGTCTCGATTTTAGTCTTTCCCGGTTCAGCGGCCACGCCTTCAATCAGGTTCACAGACTGCCGACTTCCTGTCCACAACCAGCGAAGCAGCGCTTTCACATCATCCGCCACCAGGCACAGTACCGGAATCAGCACCAGGGTAATGGCCGTGGCGAAGAGAATACCGAAACCCAGTGACACCGCCATCGGAATCACAAACTGCGCCTGGGCACTGGTTTCCAGTGTGATCGGCACCAGTCCCAGGAAGGTAGTCAATGACGTGAGAATTATGGCCCGAAAACGTTCTTTACCTGCCGAAACAGAGGCCTCACTGAGTGTCAGCCCTTCGTCACGCCCTTTATTGATGAAGTCCACCAGAATGAGACTGTCGTTAACCAGAACCCCGGCCAGGGCAATGAGACCAAATATGGACATCATGCTGATAGAGAGCCCCAGCAGGAGGTGACCGACGACCGCCCCCACCAGCCCAAACGGGATGATGGACATGATGATCAATGGCTGCATATACGACTTCAGGGGGATAGCAATCAGGGCATAAATCAACAACAGGCCCATAATTGTCAGCTGCACCATCTGCAAAATGGTTTCTTTCTGGTCAAGGCTGGCGCCTCCCAGGCCAACACTGACATTGGGGTACCTATCATAAAGGCCGGGAAGGAAGTTCGCCTGCACGTCTTTGATCACAGTCCCCTGTTCAATCGTGTCCTTATCGAGGTCGGCGCTGACCGCCATGGAACGCTTACCATTGGTACGCCGTATATAACTGGTTCCTACGCCCTCCTCGATGGTAGCCACCTGGTAGAAAGGTATCTCACTGCCATCAGCCGCGCGTATTCTGACCTTTTCCAGGTCTGTCAGGTCATTTCGCTCGTCCCTGGGGTAACGGAGCATGACTTTGACTTCCTCACGCCCCCGCTGGATTTTCTGAACTTCCTCGCCATAAAAGCCCTGTCTGATCTGATTTCCCAGCTCAGCAAGGCTCAATCCCAGAGCCTGTGCCGCCGGACGAATATCAAGAATGACCTCATCCGAGGCGGACTCTGCAGTACTCTCAACCTCAAATAGACCTTCATACGAATTCAAATACGCTTCCAGCTCTCCCGCAGCCAGTTTCAACTGTTCATTGTCAGTACTGCTGAGGCGGAAATAGACCGGTTTGGAACCACCGGCATGCTCCCCCGAAGAGAAGTTCAGGAGTTTCACGCCAGGCACATCACCAGTGAGTTCCCGCCAGCGATCCTTCACTTCAACAGGGCCAATCGTACGGGTTTCCGCTTTGGTCAACTCCACGAAACCGCCGCCTTCCGTGTCGCCCCTGGACCAGACCATCATGCTTTCAAACAGCTTGGTATCATCATGAGCGAGACGATATTCCTGATCCAGCGTAAACATGGCCTGCTCGACACGGGTCAGGGCTTCATTGCGCTGGGCAATGGATGTGCCTGTATGCATGGTGAGATTCAGCCGGATAAACTCGCTGGGCACGTTAGGAAAGAACGCGAAACGCACCAGCGGGCTCATACATACGCCGATCAGAATCATCATGGCGCCGAGAAACACACTCATCGTGACATAGCGATTACGGATACAGCGCTCAAGGAAAGGCTGATAGCGCTGATGGATAAACCGGTCAAGCCAGCCAGCAAAGGCATCCTGAACCTTGGCCAGGGGGTTGGTCGACTTTACCCCCGGCTTCAGCTTCTGCATATGGGCCAGGTGCGCCGGCAGAATCATTTTTGATTCCACCAGGGAAAAGATCAGGCAGAGGATGACCACCACCGACAGGGAGGTGAAGAAGGGCTCACCCGAACCTTCAATAAACAGCATCGGCAGAAACGCCGCCATGGTCGTAAGCACACCAAAGGTGGCCGGGACCACCACGCGCCTGACACCGGCGACAACATTTTCGGTGGTATGACCATACCTTGAGATCTGGGTATACACACTTTCGC
>JBPCXN010000057.1:0-4619 GCA_051008495.1 Endozoicomonas sp.
CGCCTAAATCAGGTGCGCCGTAGGCGTCACCTGGATTTACTTGTTAGCCGCATTGTTCATGTATGGCACAATAAATGTGTGTGTTACACCATCCCCTTGAAAACTCGTATGCACATCTGCAATACCAGATAGTGCTTTTGGCTTCGTCTTGGATGGGTAGTCAATGGTGAACATCTTGGCTGACTTTACTAGGGGCTTAGGTTTTATTAGCTCGTCAGGAAGCATGAAACCATTCATAGCTCCGACTCTATCTAATAATTTTTCCCAGTCGCCTGATTTTTCTTTTTGACTCTGACTATGGACAGGTTTTCTAAGTTCGTCATGCATATCACCGAGTCGTTCAGAAAGACAGGATGAAACGTAATAGACAGAACATACATGCAATGCGATATCACGATTGAAGGAAAAGGCAGTATTTTCCCCACCATGAATTTCTTTTGCGGGACCGAGTGAGTTACTATCCCAAGGGCCTTCAACGTAATATCCAAAGATATCACCGCCATCGTTGCTGAAGTCGATGAAACGTAGCACACCTTGGTTATGTTTCATGTAATTTACAATCGTTCCAATGTGCTTTTTATAGAAGCTAATATTTCTATGAAAAATAGATAATGACTTTTTGAATTCCTTCTTTTCTGATTTCTTATAGAAACTTCTCAAAATACCTCCACAATCCTCGATATGCTCTGCTAGAGCATCAAGCATATGATCTGTGGATTCTAATATTTCATCTTCTTTCTTTTTGTTGACATCTGGACGTTCGTATAACTCATCCAATCCATCAAGGACTTTATTTATTCTTTCAAATACCGTTCTCAATGAAACGACATAAGATGCTTCGGGGTGCCTTACAGAATAATCTTCATGGTATAGAGGAACTTCTGAAATATTGTTTAGGATATATATTGCTTTCGGTGCGCAATATTCACGTTGTAACTTCTGAATAATCTTCATTTATATTGCGATATTGGTTGTTGACTAAAAGCGGCTAACGCTTGCATCAGGTGCGCCTCTGGTGTCACCTGGATGCACTTGTTAGCTGCCATATATTTAAGAGTAATTGTTGAGGCTCAATGCTAAGGGACATGGATCATATATTAGATCGGATTCAAAATATTGTATTGCAGTGTTATTTCCTAATGCTCTTTGGCCCGAAGTGTCATTGGTAACATTATAACCTCCTGAATGAATGGCATTATTAAAAATATGTACAGAATTTCTGCAGTCCATAGTAAACCATTCAGAGGGCTTTTTTACTTGATCCTCATCATCAAGAAAATAAATCCTCAGATGCTCAAGTTGAGTATGAATTAGGTTTTCAATATCTCGCAAACACAATCCAAAATTAGCTGGTATGAAGTAAGCGGCTTGAAGAGCCAAATAAGGATCTCCCGTTTTAAGATCTCTTAACCTAAGTAGAGGGTTTTTCTTGGTCATACCTATTTTAACGCGATTGTAATCGCTTGGCGTCATCAAAATATATATCCAGCGGTCTCCATCTGGCCTTTCTATTAGTTTACTCATTTAGTTTTCTATCTTATCTCTACGTCGCACATATTCGATGTTGTGACCATTGGCAGCTAACGCCTGCTTCAGGTGCGCCGCCTGCGGCGTCACCTGGAAGCATTTGTTATGCGCGGATCCAATTAGAGACTCTGTTCTTTGAAATTTCTTTTGCTTTTTCAGAGAAAACTTCTGGATGACGTAATATTACTGATTCAAATGCGTGTTCTTCTAACCCCATTTCAACCAAAGCTATATACCCTTGAGTTTCAGCTGAACGATTAACGGCTCTCTCTACGGATTCAATGATTCCATGTCTCTCAATCATTTGCCATGTTCGAGATGCTCGAGTTTTCTTACCATTTTTTTTACTTAGAACTGTTTCATATGCGTATACAGCTTCTAATGCTTCTTTCTCTGCAATTGTTTTTGCACCATATTTTTCAGCTCGGAGTAGAATTGCTCTTGATCGTGCTTGATTTGCCAATTCTTTATTGTTTTTCGCGAGAGCATTCTTGATAAATATCTCACACTTCTCTGGAGTGTCGATTCTTTTTACCCTTTCATCCATCTTGTACTCCTTAACTTTGTACTAGCGCATAACGCCTCCATTAGCCGCCGCACGCCAGTGCGGTCGGCTAGATGGATTTGTTGGACTAAGCCGCTGACGCGGCAAAAAATACCGCTCATCGTGCCTGTTCAATACTTTCTTTTACCCATACCAGGAGGGTGTGGCTTTAAAAGGAAGTATGAATATGAAACATTCTGAGCAAGTCCGGTTCGACCGGCTCTATAAAAAACACCTCACCGAACTCAAGCTCCAGGGCAAAAGCCAGTCCACCATTGACCTGTACAGCCGACCGCTACGGCGAATTACCGGATTTTTCGATTGCTCTCCAGACCGGCTGACGGTCGATGACCTCAAGTGCTATTTCGAGCAGCTGGTGACGAGCCACTCCTGGAGTACCGTCAAAACAGACCGTAACGGGCTCCAGTTTTTTTGGCGACATGTGCTTGGGAAAGACTGGAACTTTGTCGAGATCACCAAGCCTCCAACTGTCCGTCGCCTGCCTGATATCCTGACACCCGAGGAAATCAAGCTTCTGTTTAATAAGGCTCTGCAGCCTCGCTACAGAGCTTTCCTGGTCACCACCTACAGCATGGGATTGCGTCTTGGCGAAGCGCTGAGCCTCACGGTCAATGACATAGACGCCCGGCTGATGCGGGTTCACCTTCGCTCTACCAAAGGCAACAAAGACCGGTATGTCCCCTTGCCGGAATATACTCTGAAGCTGTTACGTCACTACTGGAAAACGCACCGTCATCCACTCTATCTGTTCCCCGATGGCAAGACGACAGAACAGCAGCATCAGGCCTCAAAAGTCATGGACCGACGAGGCGTTCAGAAAGCGATGCAGCAGTTGGTCAAGGAGTGCGGCATCAACAAGAAGGTCAGCATCCATAGCCTGCGCCACAGCTTCGCCACACACCTGGTAGAAGCCGGGCTTAACCTCAGACTGATTCAGGACATACTCGGTCACGTGAGACCTGAGACCACCGCCCTTTATACCCAGCTCACTGAAGTGAGCCGACAAAATGCCAGCCTGATGATGAACCAGCTGCTGAACCGCCTCAGTCTGGAACAGGAGAAGAAGTTATGACTTCCCTGGCCAGCGTCATGGAGCAATACCAGGCAGAATTTCTGAAAGAGTACGGACACAGACTTCTATCCAGCCAGAAAAAAGCACTGCGCGACATCATCAGCTGTCGTACCCCGGCTGCGGGTATAGCCCTGCTGAAATGTACCGGTTGCGGACGCAGAGACATGCAACCCATGTCCTGCGGCCATCGCAGCTGTCCGGGCTGCCAGCATTTCCAGGGCACACAATGGCTCGAGCGACAACGTAAAAAGTTGCTACCGGTCGACTATTTCATGGTGACGTTCACTCTCCCGGCACAGCTGAGGTCACTGGCGTGGTGGCATCAGCGGAAAGTCTACGCCATTCTGTTCGAGGCCGCCTCCAGCACACTCAAGCAATTTGGCAGTCACCCGCAGGGACTGGACGCCAGCCTTGGCATGACCGGCGTCTTGCATACCCATAACCGACGTGAGGACTATCACCCACACATCCACTTCATTGTACCGGGTGGCGGAGTGAACAAACGACGCAGGGAGTGGCGCAAGGTCAAGGGCAACTATCTGTTCAAGCAGGAGAATCTAGCGACAGTGTTTCGCGCCAGAGTACTCAGGGGCTTAAATGAAGCACGCCTGCTCAGTGTCGACGACCTCCCGGCAAGCCTGCCCAAAAAATGGGTCGTGGACTGCAAACACGTCGGCAAAGGAGAGCCTGCCCTGAAATACCTGTCCCGATACCTGTATCGGGGTACCCTGAGTGAGCGAAACATTGTCGCCAACAAGGATGGACAGGTGACCTTCTCCTTTATCGACAGCAAGACCGGTAAAGTGGCGCATCGGACATTACTCGGAAAGGACTTCCTGTGGTTGATCCTGAAGCATGTGCTTCCTATTGGCTTCAGACGAGTTCGTGACTACGGCTTTCTGCATGGGAACGCCAGGGCGACTCTGCTGTTGGTTCAACTGGTGCTGCAAGTGAAGGTACCAGAACCTGTAGAGCTGGAACGACCAACATGGTCATGCAGGCATTGCGGTGAACCCATGAAGGTCATTGCCTTCAAATTCCTGCGACCGGGATAAAGGCCGCTGCCTGGAACCCTGGCCCACCAATAAAGGAGGACACAACGAGCTTATGACATTGAAAGCCTGATAGCATCGAGCGATCGGATGCAACAGGTTCAATCGGCCTAAAAAAACTGTATTCTTTGTTTATTCATACAGAATGAGTGGTTCAAAAAAGATATTTCCAATAGACAACACCCACTAGATGTCAAACCGGGCTTGTCCAACAATGGGATAAGATCGCGGCTCAGCGCGATCTATCCTTATTCGTTAGCTGTAGCTTTTAAATGATGAACTTGAGATTTTGTATCCAGGATTCTGGGCACAGAGCTTGTGCTGGCGCTGCTCAGAACAAACCTAACACCTGAACCAGATTGCCAGCTTACGACGAACCTGCAAACCATTGTGAACTCTCGGC
>JBPCXN010000058.1:0-3862 GCA_051008495.1 Endozoicomonas sp.
GCTACACCTATATCGATCAGGACAAGCCCGGGGTCAATGTACTGGAGGCCAAAGGTTATCAGCTGCAGAACGTCAACCGCTCCCATGAGACAGTTCCGGGAGAGTTGTCGATTCTGCCAGGTAATCAGGTGCTGGCCTTCTATCCGGGCCGGGATCTGGCTTATAACGCCGATGTCTTTGTCGAGGTGCAGGCCGAAGGCCGCTCCCTGCTGCGCTCCCGCTTCAAGACCCGGGTGCTGCCCACCTTTATCCAGGGAGGGGTGTCGGACCAGTTTGGCCAGCCGGTGCCGGGGCTGGAGGTAGCCATTCCCGGGCTGGGGCGACGGGCTGTCACAAATAAGGACGGTGCTTTTTCCTTCGGCTTTGGCGATCAGCCCGGTGACACCCTGAAAGGGGGACGTTATGAAATTGTGGTCAACCCGGGCCTGAAAGGCCAGGGCTTTGGAGAGCTCAGAAGCTGGGTCAACCTTGATGAAGGTCGCCGAAACCGCCTGGGCCAGTTGCATGTACCCGCCCTGAACCGGGAGGTAGCGTTCAGCCCGGTTAGCGGTGGTCGTGAGCTGAATCTGCTGCAGGGTGCCATTAAATTAGACCTGAACGATGCTCGTCTGCAATTCCCTGATGGTCGTGACCGGGGTGATGTGCATGCTCAGTTCCAGGAATTCACCCAGATACAGTATCCGGTTGAGCCTATTGCCTTGCCTCAGTGGGTTTACTCCTTACAGCCTGCCGGTGTGCGCGTGGAAGGCGACTGGAGCCTGAACCTGGAAATACCAAAGCTCAATAATGAATACCGGCATGTGCCGCCGGACAACACTCCGGTGTTGCTGGTGGGGCTGGACAGCGCCTCACGCATGATTGTTCCTGTGGGAGTTGGCCGGATCAAGAACTACCGGGTCATCAGTGAAGGCAAACTGACCCAGAACACACTGGATATTCTCGGTTACGCGTTTGTCAGCCCACAGGCGCTGCCGTTCCTTGAGCAGTATGTCAGGAATGAGATCAGCCTGGTGCGCCTGCTGGCGGAAATACGCTCCGCCCGGCTTCGCAACGCCAGTAACCGTTAACAGTATCAATGCCCGGCCCAGAGGCGGGGCGAACGAATAGAACTAGGGATTCAGGGAACTAACAGCCATGGAACAGATTGGAGGAAACAGCAGCCGTCGTCTCCACCTGGGTGCGGTAGCTATGGGCTTTATACGGATATGGTTGGCCTGCCTGCTGTTGGGCAGTGCTCCTGCCCAGGCTTTTATCAATGCTTTTACCCATGGTATGTGGCCCTATATTCCCCAGAGTGGCATGAAAAAAGGGGCGGTATTTGCCCGGGCCGTGGTGTTGGGCGAGAACGGCAAACCCATTTATGTTGAGTTCAATACCAAGGGCGAGGAAGTCAACGAGATTGGTGAAGCCACCGGTGATCTGGCCAAAGTCAGGGTAATGTCCGGGGATCTGTATCGCAGTTATCTGGATCGTCTGGAAAAAATTCGGGAGAGCAACTCAAAGACCGAGCTTCTGAGCGCCCAGGCCTATAACAGCAAGAGCTTTGAAACCGTCAACCAGGAGCCTGTGAATAAACCCGGGCTGAAAAGCGACACCCTGTTTGTTCTGGTGCCGGTTGATGATGCTATTTTTACTCCTCAGACAGAACTGAAGCTGCTGGAACTGCCCGTTAACCCCAATCAACCGATCAGCAGCAGTATCAAGTCACTGTTATTGCGGGAAGATGGCGCCATCGAACGGCAGACAGGCAATAACATCGGCTACCGTGTCGGCTTTTATGGCGAGCCGGATGGCGCTACAGCCAGCCGTTTCCTGGGCCGTAAGCATGAAGATAAAATCCTGAACCCCCTTCCAGGTAACCTGGTGGATATGGCTCATTCCTTCCCTGGAGGTAAGGCCGTTACCAATGAGGAGGGCAAATACTTTATGAGCTACATGCTGCCCCCTTGCCCCGGCTTTACTTTTGAATACACCACAGACGCCTGGCTGGAACTGAAATACAAGAGCTTTAACCCCCGCACATCGGAAGACCTGCCCTATTTTATGCGGCGTCAGGACTGGGACTTCTGTAATGGCCTGAGCATCTATAACTCGGCAACTTTTGCCATTGTCGCCTCAGCGGCCACGCCGGCTGAGCCGAACATTGATTTCCCTGTAGACCTGATGGTGATCTCCGGCCGGGCTCAGGTGGTGAACCAGCAGGGCTCACCTGTCCAGTTTGGGGGGCAGACAACCTATGACCACCATCAAAAAGACCTGGAACGTATTGTTCAGAGCCAATACGACTTTGATGGCGACGATAAGCAGGACTACGCCCTGCCCGGCAAATGGGAAGAAGTCACCGACGACGATGGGGCAAAGCGCAGGGTGTTCGAGAGAACCGAGGCCGATGCGGCGGAACTCCAGGGCATCTGGCTCAGCAGCCGCCATGAAGGGGCTCCCGCCGATGAGGCTTTGGCCGACAATCCGCCTGACCTGACCCGGTTGATGGACTGGGGGGCCGATTTTGAAGACCGAGCTCTATTGAGCGGCATCAGCAGTGAGGACCTGGAAAATACCGATATCTATGTGTTCCGGGAATCATCCGGCCAGATGATTCTGGAACGCAAGGGGCTGGATGAGAACGACCGGCTCAGTGGCGTAGACGACCAGAACGGTCTGTTTGCCTATACCTTGATGATGCGTGGCCCCAGGGAGTACGTTTTTGCCGGCTTGCGGGGCGGACTCAATAACTTCGAAAAATGGCAGGCCAGAGGGGGAATGAACCCTGAACTGTATGCGCGGGACTCTGACCACCTGCGGCCCGGAGAGCGAGTAAAGATCATCGCCATTAACCGGGCCACCGGTTATATGGGCTCGCTTGTCACCACCATGCAGGCCGCCGGCGCAAACGGCAATGGCCGGCAGATCTCCTTCCCTGTCGATCAGCTGCGCATGGGGCCCCCGAACCTGAAAGTCTGGGCGGAGCGCAAGAGCGAGATCCGCCATGGCCTCACCAGAGGTGAAACCCGGGAGCAGACCATCGGCAACGAAGGCGCGGGCCTGGGCGATGATGTGGAGATCACCATCACCAGCGAATGGCTGGACCGGGACGGTTCGCCTCTGCCGGAAGGGTTGAACGACTACGGCTATACCGGCCGTATTGCCCGGGTGGTGGCTGAAAACATGCTGGCGGAAGGCAGTGGCGGCAACAGCGTCAGCCAGTTCCCCATTCGCCCTGGCCGCCAGCTGCAGGTGATCCGTTTACCGCAACAGGTACTGGCCGCCCAGCACCTGTATGTGCAGGTGTCCGGCGAGCCGGACAGCCGCAACCCGGACTTCTCCAGCAGCGGCGTCAACGAAGGCATTCTGCAATACCGTCCGGACAAATTTGTACCGTTCAAGGTGCCGGTGTTTGATGAAGACTCCACACTGCTCCAGGAACAGGCCTACCGAAAAGCAAAAAAAGAGAACCCGGAAAAAGCGTTTAGCAAACCCAAACCGCTCTACCAGTGGGCCTATCGCCCTGAGCTGCAGTTCAGTGTCTACGACCTGGCGGTGGACGAGATCCGTCGTGAAGACGCCGACAATAAACAGCAGGACGTTTTAAAAGACAACAAGCCGGTACTGACCAGCAGCGACCGCTTCCTGAAACTGCTCTACCAGCTCCAGACCAACACCAACGACCCGCTGGAAGCGTACAGCTACAAGGATGAGAAGGAACTGGTGTTCGCCCTGGGCGAGCAGGAAGTCAATGCGACCGTACGCAAGGGGGCGGGAAATAACCAGGTTCTGGAGTTTGAGGACCTGAGTGCACTTTCGGCACTGGATTCAGAAGACTTCCTGACCATGCGGCTTTATACCAATAATGATGCTGGCAATG
>JBPCXN010000059.1:0-7409 GCA_051008495.1 Endozoicomonas sp.
TTCCAGCGAAACCAGTCACAGTCACTGAAAATCCTCTGCTTACGGAATCAGTCGGGAGCCATGAGGAAACCAGCGCCATCAGCCGGGAACAGCTTATTTCCAGTAATGCCCCAACCCTTCCAAGCCTGCCATTCCTTCAGTTGATTAAGGTGTAACAGGAAATGTAAAACGGGTAAAGACAGAAAGACAACAGCTTCGCCAGCCTCAACCCCACGTACGGGAGTTTAAGGCGGTAAAAGAAGCAGTAATCCAGCCAGGGACACAGGCATGAAACTCAATGCATTCAAGGGAATAGGAACGAAATTCAGTGCAGCCACACAAGCGCTTAAAGCAAAGCTGCCTGGTAAGCATCGGCATCACGAAGTATTGCCTTCAGAGGGAAAGCCTCAGGAGGCCCTTCGTGGCAGCAGCCAGTCAAAAGATGGCTCTATTCTCGATCAACGTCATATTGAAACAACCTCAGCCCAACCTCAATTAACGACACCCTCCAAATCTGATAAAACAGCCCAGACTGCACCGGTTGAACCAGAAGCAGACCTTCAGATTCAACCGGAAGCCACTCCTGACAACAAAGACAGCAATAAAGTCAAGTTTCTCGCTGCATTTCTTAAACAACTGATCGGCCTTAATAGCCAGGCACTGGATAACAAGGAAGAGATACAGGCACTCCGCAAAAAAGAACAGGCAGTCAAAAGCGCCAGCAAAGAAGCTGTCAAAAAACTCAGTAGCGCAGAAGGCAGACTCAAGAGTCTGCAGAAAGAAATGTCCTCACTGCTAGAGAAAAAAAACAGAGCCATTAATCAGAAAAACTCTAAACAAGTGCTCAAACTTGGGGCAGAAATAAGCCAGTTAGAAGAAACCCTTCAGCAACAATCCGATACAGTTGCAAGACTCAAAACAACAGCACATTTTCAGCAACAACAGCTGGAACAGGCTACTCATGCAAAACATGAAGCCCAGGACAATGGCACTGGCATGCTGCGCTTCGGTGTCGTCTTCGCGACCTCATTGAGACAGCTCTATAAAGCACAGAACGATCCATCAACGAAGGTTGGCCAGGACAGGGATAAAACAGTTTCTTTCAGCCAGCCCCGGATAGTGATTGGTCTGAAGGATGGCATGAGAGTAGAAATCAAAAACCTGCAGCTGACCATGAAAACGGTTGATTTCAGGATGAGCGACGGCAAACAGATACCTGTTCTGGGCCTTGAACACCTGAAGGGAGACGTGTGGGTACACACCCCAGGAGGGGAGTGCCTGAAAGTGGGCATTGAGCTGAAAGATGTAGAAGTCGAAATTGACACAGGCCTGGGAAAGGCCCTGCACAGCTATGTGACAGCACCCAGCTCAGTGAAGGCTCTTGCTAAGTTATTGAGTGGGGGTGTAAAGGCCCTTGGGCAGCTGAAACCCAGACTGATATCCGTGAAAGGAAATCAGGCAGGCGTCCGCCTGGACGATTGCAGAGCCAGCACCCTGACTGCACTTATCAAACAAAGGAAACCAACACCGGATTCTATCGCAGAGAAGATTTTCAAAGCCTTGGGTTTCAATATTTCTGGTGAGTTGCAACAGTTCAGTCTGGATGTCACCGGTGACATCGGAGTTTCAGCCAGCGCCAGTAAACTCGCTCTTGACTACCAGCCAGAGACGGGAGAGGAAAAAGCCAAGGGAACCACCCGCAGAAGAGTCGAAGTCAGTGTCGGGAGTGGCGCAGTGACAGCCAAACACGGCCTGCCTATGGTACAGCAAGTCCTTTCAGCGATTTCACCTGACCCCAAAAAACCAACACCAGATGGGAAGGGTTCTCCGCTGACCCTGGTAACGTCCCTTCCGCACGATACCAGCGAAGAAGCTTACGCTTCCGTCAAAAAGCTTGAGCTGCAGTTTAACAGGACATTGACTCAACAAGAGAACAAGAAAAAAGAAGCTTGCCGTTGTAAGGACAATTTTGGAATCGAGGCCAGTGAATTGACTGCACGCAACACTGGACGCCTGGGGCTCTCAGCGACAGTTCATGGCCTGAACGCAACCGCTGGCACCGTTTATAATGACTTTGGCCCGGAGACGGTCACCAGAGAGTCTCTCAATGCCAGCCTGGATTTGAGTTCCGCAGCCGTCACTGTGGATGCCCCAGAGGGGTTACTGCCTGAAGAAGTCATGGAGCAGCAATTGACCCTGACCGGTCAGGCCCGGGTCAGTACGGGAAGAACCCATGTCGAACTGGAGAGTTCTTCAGAACATCAGCACCTTAACGTCGTTACTCCGGACCTCAGGGCAGATGTCCGCATGCCTGTCAACGCCAGGCTGGGACAGCATGGCGTTCATCTGCCCAGGGGGATGGAACTGAAAGCCAGTGGCATTGTGGATGTCGACAGCAGGGGCTCGGTTGTCGAGATTACTCCCTCACTGTCCCTGAAAAGTACTGATAAAATGTATGCGATCCTGGGCGGGGCAAGACTCCCCGTTGATCTGAAAGCGCAAGTCACCCTGGACAAAGCCAGCCCAAAACTGTTCTTCAATAAAGATCCACAAAGCAAGCACTCCACGATCACGTCTGTGATGAGTTCAGGCAGATTAAAGCTTGACGCCCCCAAGCTGGGCCCGGTGCATGTAGACGAGATGAGCCTGAACCTGTCTGACGCAGACAATGGCGAGCTCAAAGCTAAGGGCATAGAGGTTGATTTTGATGCCCTGTCTTCCAGGGAAAAGCAGGCAGATACTGAAGGGTTTAAACTGCCGTGGCTTCCGCGAATGCTGCTAAAACACAAAAAACTGACCCTGTCACTCACCTCGCCAGTGAAAGATGGAGTGCTGAAACTCGACGCCTTCCGTTCTGTCACCCCAAGGTTTGTCAGTACAGGCAGCGCCGGTTTTTTTGACCGGCTTACCACCCGCCTGCTGAATCTTGGTGCAGGCCTGATCCTGCCAAAGGTGCAGCAATTCAAAGTCAGTTTCGGAGAAGTCGGCGACAATGGGCTTCCTCTGGATAGTAGCCCCCCGATACTGAACCTGAAGGTTGGACCGGTCAGAAAAAGTATTCCCTTGACCGGGCTGGATGGCACCATTGGCAGCGACGGAAATTCAATTCCTGTAGCAGAACTGCTTCGGAAAAAGGCCGGGATGGTGCTGGTCAGAAAAAACGATGTTGAGCAGGTAGAAAAGAGTCTGGAAGAGGTCAGGAGTGGAAAGGCACAGGGGCTCTTGCGACTTGTTAAAATGGTACTGGCAGCACAAAGGCACCCGGTGCAGTCAGGCCTGATTCACCTGATTGCCAGACAGCTCCCCATCAGTGAATGTAAAGAGATCCTGGCTCAGGATCAAAGCGCCCGCATGAAACTGGCCGAACCCCTCAAAACCTGTTCAGCCGTATTCAGCTCTGTTCCCGGACTGGAAACAGAAGCCAGACAATTACTAAAACTTGCAGGTTAAAGCCAGGTGTCTGTTCGAATTAGCCAGGCTCCCTGACAATCAACCGTCCCGTTCCATATACTGCTTGACAGTGTCGACAACAGCCTGGATCTGGCTGTCTATCTCCAGGTTAACCCTGTCACCTTCTTTAACGTCAACAAAAGTGGTCAGTCGCAGGGTTTCCGGAATCAGGTGCACTGAAAACCTGCCGTTGCTGACGTCTTCACTGACCGTCAGGCTGGCTCCGTTCAGGGCGAGATAACCTTTCGGCATGATGTAATCGGCCCAGCTGCTGTCGCAGCGGAAACAGACTTCGGTGTTGTTCTCTTCGTGGATGACTTTTTCTACCACCACGATGTCGTAGATATGACCAGACAGCAGGTGCCCACCTATTTCATCGCCAAAGCGCGCCGCCCTCTCAATATTGACCCTGCTGCCTTCAGACAGTTTGCCCAGGTTTGTCACTCTCAGGGTTTCTTTCATGACATCGAAGGTAACCCGCGGCGCATCGACACTGGTCACTGTAAGACATACGCCGTTTATAGCAACACTGGCGCCGTTTTCAAGTCCTTCACACAGTGACTCCGTGAGTCTCAGTGTCAGGCTCAAAAACTCTTCCCGGCGATCAATGTGATCGACGTTGAAAACCCCTTTAACAATACCCGTAAACATAACTTCTCACTGTTTGCGTTCTAAAGACTGCATCAGGCGCTTCAGCGCCATCAGGCTGTCCGGCGTGTAATTGCGATGATAACGGTTACTCAATATGTCCGCCGGATACTCCATCACCACATCAGCCACTTCTTCCTTTTGCAGGCTGACCTCACCATCGTAATAGCAGGTGTAAACCCTTCCCCAGACACGACAGCCCTTGTCCTGAAAAAAGAAATGAAAGTGTGGACTGAGTTCAACACCCCTGATACCCAGTTCTTCCTCCAGCTCCCTGACAGCGGCTACATCATAACTTTCCCCTTCTGCCACCACACCGCCGGTGGCCGGTTCAAAATAACCCGGGTAAATATCCTTGGTAAGAGTTCGCTCCTGAACATAGAGCTGCCCAAGGCTGTTGAAGACAAAGACGTAAGTCGCCCGGTGGCAGAGCTCCCTTTGACGCATTTCCGTTCGGGAGACCGCTCCCATTACGTGATTCTGATCATCAACCACCAGAACCTTTTCCTCCGGGAGCTGCCCCTTGACGGCTTCATCACCAGAAAAAGTATCAGGCTCATGGGGCTCATGAGACTCATGGGAGTAGTGCATCGACGACATCGGCGGCGATCTCCTGTTATCCGGTTGCTGCGTTTTTTATTATGAAAATACCACTGGTGCCTGCGGTGGCGGGTACTTTCCGCTCTCGGCTCTGCTGCTCATGTTAGCGGAACAGCCCTTTTTGAACCAGAATAAATCAGGCTCAGGCTATCGCTGCCTTCTGGCGGTCGGTAAGAATGACCGGGTCCACCAGCTTATCGAAATCCCCCCATTTCAGCACCAGCAGTTCTGTGGCGTCACCGCTGTTGAACGCCAGGGGTTCACCACTTTGCAGTGAGTCAAAGGCATATACCGGCATGCCATAGAGATTCCCGAAAGGCGGCATGGCTCCCAGTTCGCAGAAAGGGAAAAATCCGGCAAACTCATCTTCGCTGGCCAGCTCCGCGGTATGGCTGCCGGCAGCCTGTCGCAACATGCTGAAATTCACCCGGTCAGTGGCAGGAAGGATGCAGAGCGCCAGCTTTCCGTCCAGTTTAACAACCACTGTTTTGGCTACCTGATAGCCGCTGATATGGGCTTTTTCGGCAACCTCCTGGGCGGTAAAGGCCGGAGGGTGACTTCGGACAGAAAAAGTCACATGATGGGTATTCAGGTATTCGGCCACTTTCTTGACAGGCATGATCTGACACCTCATGGCGATGACCGGACGGAGTAACGGACTGTGGAGAAGAATCCCTGGGGAGAGATTATTTTGCCTGATTCCGCCACCAGACCGGCAAACATGGCAGGAAAGACCCCACGAATCTGTCAGAGGATTGCCATTTCGTCAAGGCTGAAAAACAGACTTTAGGAACCGTATAATTTCATTAACAGAAAACAGGGGTGTTCCAGCCAACAGAATATTGAGAATGACCCTGCCGGGCCCGGATGTTTCATTAACTGCCCCGGCTATCGCGCAGAACCTTGTCGTCTCAGGGAATTTGGTGAGGGAGCGCCGTACCGGGGAGTACGGTCGACCGAGCCAAACTTTCCTGGGGCGGGAAGGGGCCAGCGAGAGTCGGGAGCATGTTTATGAAATATCCGGGCGGATTGCCTTCATCACATGGGCTGTCACCAGCTTCACAGGTTCACCCTATTGAAACGCCGTGTCAGTGGTCGATAAACAGTAGAATTCTGACTTGTAAAGAAAGCAGAACCCAGATCAGCAGTGAGTCAACAGAATTGCCACAATCCAGGGATCATTATGACTGCCAGACCAACCATCTCTACTATCGTCAACCCCGTCGGCTCCATGCGCGTACTCTCCAGCCGTGAAGTCAGCAAACTCCAGGACACCAGTAAGACCGGACTTCATCGCTTATTTCGCCAATGCGCCCTGGCCGTACTCAACTGCGAACAGGAGGGTGATGACGCTGAAGAATTGATGAATCAGTTCAGCAGCTTTAACATACAGATTGTGCAGGAACACCGAGGACTGAAGCTGGAGCTGATCAATGCTCCGGGAGAGGCTTTTATAGCAGGCAAGCTGATACGTGGCGTTCGGGAAAATCTCTTCTCAGTGCTCAGGGACATCCTCTATGTCTCGTCACATATTTCCGGTGAGCAGCGGTTTAATGACAAAAGCTCCACCGATATCACCCACCTGACCTTTGAAATCCTGCGCAACGCCGATGCTTTTATCACCAAGCAGCTGCCCAGTGTCGTGGTCTGCTGGGGAGGGCACTCGATCAGCCGCCATGAGTATGAATATACAAAAACCGTCGGCTATCAGCTGGGACTGCGCAGGCTCGACATTTGTACCGGCTGCGGCCCCGGAGCCATGAAAGGCCCAATGAAAGGCGCCTACATCGGCCATGCTAAACAGCGGATAAACAATGGTCGTTTTATAGGCCTGACAGAGCCTGGCATCATCGCCGCGGAATCCCCCAACCCCATAGTCAACGAGCTGATCATCCTGCCGGATATTGAAAAAAGACTGGAGGCGTTTGTCAGACTCGGTCATGGAGTCATTGTCTTTCCCGGAGGGCCCGGTACCTGCGAAGAAATACTCTATCTTCTGGGCATCATGTTGAACCCTGACAACAAGGACATTCCTTTCCCGCTGATTTTTACCGGCCCGGCCTCGTCCAAAGAGTATTTCGAAAAAATCGACACTTTCATTGCCAAGACCCTCGGCAAGGAAGCGCAGAAGCGATACAAAATCATCGTCAACGATCCCGTGAAAGTGGCGCAAACCATGCGTAAAAGCCTTGAACAGGTTACCCGTTTCCGCCGTGAACATGGTGACGCCTACTACTTCAACTGGCTCCTGAAGATCGATGAGGAGTTTCAGAAACCCTTCGACCCCACTCATGACAACATGGCGTCACTGGAACTGACCAGCGACCTGCCAGTTCACCTTCTGGCAGCCAACCTGCGCCGGGTCATGTCCGGAATAGTGGCAGGGAACATCAAGGAAGAAAGTGTCGCCCAGATCCGTAGCAACGGCCCCTACAAGCTCAGTGGTGAACCAGAGCTGATGAAACAGGTGGACAGTCTGCTGGCGTCTTTCGTGGATCAGCAGCGGATGAAGCTGCCGGGCAGTCATTACGAACCCTGTTATACGATCAAGGAAGAATGACGTAGTACCCCGTCCCGCTGCAAATGATAGGTTCAGTGGTTAGTAAAGCGGTCATATGCAAGGCAGACTTGTGCAGGCGTAGTCATTCTACGTCAATCAAGTCTAACGCTGTCAGATGGCCGCTTTACGAACCATCCTTCGGACTCAAGGCAGAGCACTCATCTCTGCGTTC
>JBPCXN010000060.1:0-15112 GCA_051008495.1 Endozoicomonas sp.
TAAACTGCAAAGTGCTATTAACCACTCTGGAGGCTCTTCTCCCGGGCAATTTCACGAGCCATGTATTTCAGCCACTGCTCCTTGGGCGGCTTGCTCTTGGTGTGGTTCATGGCAATAGCCTTTTCCATGTTAACGGACAGCCCTCATAACAGTGGTTTCCTGTATGCCAGCTTTGAAGCCCGTCACCGCTTTGATGACCTGACTATTACCGGAAGCACCCTGAAACCTGTTCATAAAGTGGATGTTCAGGAAGATCAGGTCAGTTTTACGCTGGGGGGGCGTTTAGTTCATGAACAATTTCGGAGTTGGGTTCTCTGTTACTGGCTTCAATCGCAGCTTCAAGCAGAACAAGAAGCGGAAGCATTACCGAAATGCCCTGGCTTTTTACTGGAAGTTGTAACTCTACCCGCTGTTAAAAAACCTGTTATTTCCAGGGAAATAACAGGTTTTTTTTGAAGGAGCTACTCTAAGATCAACTACTCAACAGAAAGCCCCCCTGGAACTTTTTCTGTAAAGCTCAGTCCAAGAGAACAACTGTAGGCTATCTTATATTCTCCTGTAAAAGAACCAATTTGATATGAACAGTCACTCTCCTTTGCGAATATTGGTCATTCTGATAAGTCTGTTTGCTTTTCTGCTCACTGCCAGCAGCTTCTCTATGGCAAAAATAGAAGAAGTACAGAAAAGTCAGAGCACCCTTTTCAATGAGATGGTGTCCTACATTACGGCTAATCAGAAAGAAAAACTGGCTTCCTTGCTTGAAAAACATCCAGATATAATAAAATTCAAAGCTGCCCTTCCTGAGGACTACTGGTTTTGGGCGAATAGAAGCACCATTCTGTCTTATCTGTACGTGACCCATTCTGAATGGATCAGCAATGCTGAAAACTGGGACATTGTTAAGCGTTTAATTCGTGCCGGAGCTCCGTTATATGATGCCGCGGAAAGAGACTATGAAAGCAAAAAGTTAGGTGATCACGATTTGCAACTGGCTGATAACCTATGGGTACGTTTCGATGATGCTGTTTTACTGAAATTACTCAATTTGGAAAACGCGAAATGTACAGGACTGTTCACTGAACCCCGTCAACGCCCTGTATTCCCTGAGTATGACAGTACTTTTTTATCAAGCATGGATAGCCTTAAAGACGAGCATCCTGAGTACTATGAATTTTATATGCATTTCAGAAAAGAACTCTTTGAAACCACATTAAATATCTATGCTTCCAACGACAGTTGCAATAACAGGGCTGCAGCGATCCTTTTCAAGCATACTCCGGATGTACTCACGGGGACTCTTCTAAATACAATAGATTCTTCAGCCCGTATCGATTTACAAAAGGTCTCTGCTCTGCTCTTCGGGGAAGACTCCCCATCTTTCTTGCAAGGGCTGGCTAGTCTTTTCTTAGTAAAAAAGATGCCAGATGACATCCTTTCGCTACAAGACACGCAAGGCAACAACCTGCTTCACTATCTGGCAAAATCCAATAATCAACACCTTTGGAAGCAAGTCAGGCACCAAGATCTTGTCAGTGCACTCAACACACAAAATGAAAATGGTCAAACGCCATTACACCTTGCCCTGACCCACAAAGACCCCAGTCTGGCAGAACAAATGATTGCAGCGGGTGCCAGACTTGATCCGGATCTGAAGGACTCAGAGGGCAATACTTTCCTGCATTACGCAGTTCAGGGAAGCCCAGATATGGCTCTGGCACTGACGAAGAACGCCTTCAGAGTTCATATTCTCACTCTAAACAAACAGCAAAAAACACCATTTGATTTAATATTCGAAGCAGGCAATACCAGACTGATTAACTTTCTGGTTAGCCAATATTCTCATACCCTTGATAGAGAAGAGTTCCAGGCTAACGTGATCAAACTGGGGGTTCGCCTGATCTCTCATAATCACGCTGGTATAGCCTTGAAACTGCTCCACAATCATGGTCTTATTTGCAGTTACTACCTGTCAGAAGCCTCAACATTTTATTTACAGGCTGCTATGTGCCAGGGGGCTGTTGGAATTGAAGAAATTCACGCCCCGGCTAGTGTTATGCCAGATGACCCCTTTGGGTTCTCACCATTGCATATTCTTGCAATGCTTAGCGACCAACCCCAGATAAACAAGCTGCTTGGGGATGTTCTTAGAAAAGGTGTTCCTGAGTTTCTCGTAGATAAAGCCAACAAAACCTTTATTCATTACCTGGTTGAAAAAAAACAGGCTGATTTGATTTTTCAAGCCTTATTGGAAACCACTGATATTGGCAGCTTATTTTATCACCTCTATGAATTAATCGTGACTGCACAGAAACACTCAGACTGGGCCTCTTCCGCCGCTTTGCAAATGTTTTTAACATCGACAGACCTTGAGAGCCTGTATCAGTGCCGGCAAGGTCGATTAGAGTTCTGCCAGAGAATGGGAGTAAGCAGCTGGTCAGAGCAATACACTGAGGAACTGAGGCTCTGGAAAGACTCCAACAGGATTGATTTTGGCTCGATCGTCGCCCTGTTAACCAGTGGTACCAACCCTAACCTCGGTCAATTCTTTTCCCTGAAGTACCCAGAGAATGGCATTGATACTCTGACAAACAGAATAAAATCCCGTTATAGGAAAACTTCGAACATCATTCTGGTTATACTGTTTGGAGGTAATGTGAAAGACATTTCATGGAAGCTACCAATTTACGTCTCTGATGTTGACACACCTTTTCAGAGATATCGAGACACCTTGTTAAAACCTCACAAGTTTAACTTTAAGGAAAACACCAGGCTTTTTCGTGATAAAGCAAGTAACATCCTGACAAAGATAGAAATCCAAGGTCGTTTAAGTCATATTCACCCAATATGCACTTGCCTTTCACTGTCTCCTATAGAAGACAGTCGGCAAAATTTCCAGCCGTACTGCCAACTCAGTCTGGTTAAAGCCAACAACGAATGGTTTACTCGCAGAGTTTTGGAGATTTGTGAAAGCTATGGGTACACAGAGTTTGACGAGGATTCGGAAGACACTCACTTGTAAATTTGAAAAGATAAAGGCACAGAAGATCAGCCCGGATATTTCATAAACATGCTCCCGACTCTCGCTTGTCCCTTGCCGCCTCAGGAAAGTTTGGCTCAATCGACCGTACTCCCCGGTACGGCGCTCCTTCACCAAATTCCCTGAGACGACAAGGTTCTGCGCGATACCCGGGGCATTTTATGAAATATCCCGGTTAGAAGAGAAGATACAACCCCGAGTTTCTGATGCCAAAGTGAAAGCCCAGTTTCTCGTCTGGGCTATAGAATGTAAGCTGCAAAGTGTTATTAACCACTCTGGAGGCTCTTCTCCCGGGCAATTTCACGAGCCATGTATTTCAGCCACTGATCGGCATACTTCTTCGAACGCTTATCCTTCTTCGCATCGTTGAATGCCTTGCGGGCATCGCGGTACTTTTTGGTATTAAAGTAAGCCATGCCCAGTGAGAGCCTGGCACTGTCAGGACGTTTCACTCCACCTTTTTTCAGGCCGGAGGTGATCGCTTCGATAGCTTTGCCATACTCTTCCTTGTCGACATAGATATTCCCGAGCTGCGCCCAGAGTTCACCCTTGTTCGATTTACCTGCAGCGTCTCTCATAGCGACAATGGCCTTGTCCAGCTCCTGCGCCCTGCGCCATGAACTGGCAAGCAACTCCATGTTCTTGGCTGTCCGTTTCACCTGCCCGGCCTTCATGGCTTTTTCCAGCAACATACCGGACTTGAGCGGCACTTCGGCACTCAGGTAGAGATAAGCCATGTTCAGCAGTTCACTCTCCCGGGTCAGGAAGCCCTGCAGATAAGCTGACTCCATGGCCGACATCTGTTTGGACTCCTTGCCCAGCTCACCGTACATATGCGACAGCTGCACCCAGTAGTCCTTCTTGGGATACAGGACCAGCAGCTCTTCAAGAACCTCAATGACCTTCGGGAAGTTGCCCTTCTCATAATGCAGGAAGCGCACCAGGCCCAGCCACTGTTCCTTGGGCGGCTTGCCCTTGGCGCGGTTCATGGCAATAGCCTTTTCCATATCCCTGAGAGAGTTGTCGTACTGTTTCAGCTGATAGTATGCCTGTCCCCGCAGGATGTAGGCGCTGGCACTCTGATTAGACGACATGGCAAACCAGCGATTCAGCTCTTCAACACCTTCTTTCCAGCGCTCCTGCAACATCAGTAATTGAGCGATGGTATAGCGGGTATTGGTTTCCAGGGCCACGGGGATATCAGACTGAACGACAATGCTCTGATAAGCCTTGAGCGCTCGGTCAAACTGCTCACGGGTATAGTAGATGAAGGCGTAGAGGTTGTAGACATTGGCCAGCTCATAACTGTTCAGCGCCCTTTTGCCGGTTCGGCCCTTCAGCTCGTCGAGAATCACCAGTGCTTCATCATACAGTTCTTCTTCCGAAGCTTTCTGGGCTTCACTGAGCTTCTCATAAACCTTGTTGCGCAGTGCTGGTGTCCGACGGGTTTTCTCCTGGGGTTTACTCTCTTCAGCAACAGCCACTGAAGGCAGGCTGGAAGTAACAGCCACCTGAACTGCCAGGACGGGCAGAGAGACAGCTACGGCCTTCAACCACTGCGGTAACAGGCCGGGACTGATCGATAGCGATTTCATACTGCCTCCCTACTTTTCCAGTCTGAAAGTGAAACGGTTACGAACACCGGCCACCTCAATGGGCTGCCCATCAACGACACGGGGCTTGTATTTAAACTTGAGCGCCGCTTTCACGGATGTTTTTTCGAATACGCCTGCAGGCTTGCAGTCGACAGGTGTCGGATTCCTGATAGCGCCACTGGTAGTTACCGTGTATTCCACCGTGCAGTAGCCTTCTATGCCACGGCTGTTGGCACGACGTGGATAAACCGGTGCGACTTTAACAATGGGCAGATATTCACCATCGGCAGAACCGATGCCGGTGCCAATGGTGATATTTAGATCCAGCCCTGTGACCGGTGTCATATCAACCGCTTCCGGGGATGCATCGAAATTATCCACCTGGGGCGGTTCGAAATCCGGTGGCGGCTCATCGGGCTCATCAGGCTTCTCTGCCTTCTCTTCCTTGACCTTGGTTTCGATCTCCCGCTCTGGCATATAGATGTCTGCCAGTTTCCGGGCAGGTTTGTCGTCGATATTGGCGTCGCCGGTTTCGATCAGGGTCAGCATCAGGTACAGCAACCCTCCGGTGGCTACCGCTGCCAGCCCAAGGCTTAACGCAATTCTGAAAATTTTCATAGGCGACAACTCTATTCAGTGGTGGCCAGCGAGACATCGAAAACCCCTGCCGCCCTGGACGAATCAATGACCGAAGTCACGGTTTCAGTGTTGGAAGCCTTGTCCGCCTGAATCACCACAGCGCCCTTGGGATTTTCCGCATGCATGCGTTCCACTACTGAGCGAACAGAGCGTTTATCCACACGGCGCTTGTCGATCCAGATCTCGTTGGTGGGACTGATGGCAATCAGGATATTGACGTTCTCTACCTGCTCCTGGGTGGACGCTTCCGGACGGTTAACTTCGATGCCCGCTTCCTTGATAAACGAGGCGGTCACAATGAAAAAGATCAGCATGATGAAGACCACGTCCAGCATGGGCGTCAGGTCTATCTCTGAGCTGTTCTCTTCTGCACTGTTTCTGACAAATTGATTAATGCGCATAGCTAAGCTCTTTTATTGTTGTGCACGTCGAGGTCTGTGTCTGATTACGAATCTGCGATTCTAATCCGGCCTACGTGTATTCAACGTACAGCTTTTTATTCTTCATCTTTTTTCGTAGGTCGGATTAGGGCTTGGCCCGTAATCCGACATGATGATGAAAACTATGGTTAATATTCCGTCTTTTCTTCAATGGTCGGTGGTCAGGTGATCTTCCAGCAGTTCGCTTTCCCGATCAGCCACACGACGAATGTAAGTCATGCCAAATACGCCCGAAAGCGCCGCCACCATGCCCGACATGGTAGGTATGGTCGCCTGAGACACACCGCCAGCCATGGCCTTGGCGTCACCGCCGCCGGTCACGGCCATGATGTTGAACACCTCGATCATGCCGGTCACCGTGCCCAGAAGACCCAGCAGCGGACACAGCGCCACCAGGGTCTTGATCATGGGCAGGCCCTGATTGATCCTCTCGCCAGTCCGGGAAATCAGCAGCCGACGTATCTGTCGGGCATTCCAGGACTTTCGTTCGCTGCGACCTTCCCAGGTGTCGATGGCGTCCTGCACATCCCGCTTCATGCCGCCACGGAAATACAGAAAACGGTCGTACATCAGTGCCCACAGAGCGAAGGTGAGCACAGCGATCCAGGGCATGATGGGCCCTCCAGCTTCCAGGAACCGGCGAATCGCGTCCAGGGCATCATAGAGTATGATCATTAACTCTCCCTCCCTTAAACCTCAGCTGGCTCCTGCACGGAACCTGATTTCTTCGCTACCCGGGCCTTTACCGCTGGCTTGGAAGCCAGGTTCGACTCAGTATGCTGCGCAATAAGGCCAGTGCTCTGCTCAACCAGAATATTGATGATCTTTTTGGCGCGACCATTCACCAGGGTATGCAGCAGGACTGTCGGAATTGCTACCACCAGGCCCAGAACCGTGGTCACCAGTGCTCCCGAGATACCACCGGCCATTGCCTTGGGATCACCAGCACCGAAGATAGTGATGGCCTGGAAGGTGATGATCATACCGGTTACCGTACCCAGCAGACCCATCAGCGGCGCTACAGCAGAGATGATCTTAAGCAGGTTCAGGCTGTTCTCAAGCCTTGGCACCTCACGCATCACTGCTTCAGACAGCTTGAGTTCCAGGGTCTCGGTATCCATTCTTGGATTGTCTTCGTGAACCTTGAGTACACGGCCGAGCGGGTTATTGGTTTTCGCTGTATCAGACTTCAGCTGGCTGCTGACTCTCATGCCAACAAAGGTCAACGCCAGCAGTCGCCAGATGGCGATCAGGAAAGCAAAAGCACCAATGCCTGAAATGATGTAGCCGATAATTCCGCCCTGGTGCCAACGCTCTTCCAGGGTAGGGCTGTCTATCAAAGCGGCAAGGTAGGAACCGCCACTGGGGCCGGTCGGGTCAATACCAACGGGGCTGAAGCCACTGCTGGAGGACCCCAGATCACGTCCCCAGCTGGTGTAAGAGCCACTGGGCTGACGGGCCAGCTCAGAGAGGCTGCCGTTTTCATAGGTCAAGTACTGACCTTCTTGAGATAACACGTTGAAGGTACCGATACGCACAACTTTCTGTTCAACCTTTTCACCACCGGGCTTGACGACAGTGGCATCAAAAGCGGCAATGCGGCCTGACTCAGTCATTTCTCTCTGAAGTTCGAACCAGAGGCGTTCAATCTCTTCAATGCTGGGCAGCTTTTCTGAACTGCTCATCTTGTCGATCAGCTCATCCAGAAAGACTTCCCGGTTCGGGTACTGGACACTGACCAGGGAATTTTCGGTAATGCCGCGCAGATCGCCGGAAGTAGAAGTCAGGTGACCGAAGAGTTCGGTCAGGTTACCCATGCGCTCCTTGAGTGTCTTCTGCTTATCAGCAATCAGGCGCTCATTTTTTTCGAAGCTCTGCTCCAGGCGGGCAGACTCTTTTTCTTTCTGAATACGCAGTTTTTTAGCGTCAGAAAGAGCTTTTTGCTGGGAGTTCTTGGCTGCCAGAAAGCGCCGTTCACGCTGGCGATTCTCTTTGGCTTCAGCAATACGTCCCTGCTCCACCTGCTTAAGCAGCTGATCGAGGGATTTCGCTTCTTCGGCCTGGGCTGTAAAACTGGCCACTGACAGTGTTAGGGCGCTGGTGAACAGCAGCAGCGCCGACTTGAGCGTTTTTTTATTATTCATTATTGTACTGCCTCCGGCGCGGAAACCGGGAGTTTCAGGATATCGATGGACGCTTGCTTACGGGCAATGCGCAGACCTTTCTGGATAGCACTTCGGTATTCGCTGTTCCCCAGCTTTTGCCACTGGCGGTTCTCCTGGTCCCAGACTCCGGAGATTTCGGTATCTGTAGTTTGATACAGCAGGGCAATACGGCCTACGCGGAAGAACTTCACTTCACGTTCAGCACCGTCAATGTCAACCGTGCCGTCGTATGTATCGATCTTGCGACCGTACTCATTTTCAATCTTGTAGGCTTCCAGCACCTGCCTGAACTTTTCGGCGGTGGTGAGATCAGAGCGATCGACATTGGCCCTGAGGAAAGCAATACGCTCATCGCGTTCTTCCTTCAGAAAAGGCACGTCCAGACTGACAAACTGCTCCAGGCCATCAATCATTTTCACTACCAGAGGCATGATCTGGCGCTGAATGACTGTCACCTGTTCAATGGATGTGTCAATGTCGTTCAGCCTTCTGAGCTGGTCATCCACCTGCCTTTGCAGACGGGCGTTGTAGACGTTCAGGCCGTCAATCTGTTTGCTGACGGTTTTATAGTCCTGCAACAGGGAATCGGTCTGGCTGACGATGCCGTCGATTTTGCCCTGGGATTTTTTCGCGGCCTGGGCTTTGGAGTTGCCCACGGCCAGGATGGAGTCGACCTGCTCGGTCTTGGCAATTGCGGTACCTGACAGGCTGCCTATGGACAGTGCCAGAATAACCGGGATAGCTTTCAATCGATGTAAATTCATGTGAACTGCTTTCCTTAAGCGAATGGTTTTATTGTTGTTCTCGTGTCTGTCTAGAAATCACATACGTCTCCACCTTGACGGGTCGATCCTTTCCTTCGCAGGAACTTTTTTGTTCTTCTGCCCCAGGGCTCACGCCAGCCCCCGGGAAACGATATAAACAGCTGCTCCCAAACCTACCATAAACGCCAGTGAGCGGAACATGGCAAAGCCGGACAGGTATCCGGCAATATAGGACAGCCTGGCTGCTGTAAAAACCAGTGCAGCAACTGTAATCTCAGTAAGGTCTACGCCAGATAAATAAACCACGACAATACTGGCAGTAAAAAGTATCAGGGCTTCCCAGCAGTTGTGCTGGGCGGCATAAATCCGCTGGCCATAGTCATCCAGCTGCGAAACTTGCTGACGGGGGTTGTGATTGTCGATTTCGCCGGTGTTTTTCTTCCGATAATAGCCGCCATAGAAGGACAGCAAATACGGCAAGATCATTAATATAGCGAGGCACCAGAGCACTGTATCCATTGCAGTATCCTTACAGGTACTGTTCTTTGTTATTTTTCTTGTGTGGCATTCTAACCCTGTTTTCAACAAAAAAAAATCAACAAAAAGAATCTCTGGCGGCTATTTGAGGTGCGCCACCCTCCTTACCGATGGGCTCGCACTTACAAGTGCATAAACTTCAAGCAATAAAGACACTTGTCTTATATAAAGTTGCCCGGCAATGAAAGTCCCGTATTCTTAATCGCAACTCAGTCACCAGAAATTAATCAGAACAACAATATCACCGGAGTATTAAAGCATTATGAACAGGAAGCTCTTCTCCCCAGTTGAACTCGGTCGTTTAAATCTGAAAAACAGGGTTGTCATGGCCCCCATGACCCGCTCCCGCGCCGATGCCGATGACTGCGCCAATGACCTGATGGCAGAGTATTACCGCCAAAGAGCCAGCGCTGGACTGATCATTACCGAAGGAACCCAGCCCAGCGCAAATGGCAAAGGCTATCTGCGTACTTCCGGCATTTATAACCAGGCACAGGTAGATAGCTGGAAGAAAGTGACAGAGGCGGTTCATGCAGAAGGAGGCCAGATCGTTATGCAGATCATGCACTGTGGCCGGATTGGACACCCGCACAATAAGGCTCCCGGTACAGACACCATTGCACCCTCAGCTATAAAGGCAGAAGGGGAAATCTTTACAGAGAAAGGCATGTTGCCTTTCAGCATGCCCCGTGCTCTGGTCACGGAAGAAATACCCGGAATCATTGAAGAATATCGATTAGCTACTAAAAACGCTTTTGCTGCTGGTTTTGATGGTGTTGAACTGCACTGCACCAGTGGTTACCTGCCTGCCCAGTTTCTGTCGACGGGAACCAATCAGCGTGACGACCAGTACGGTGGCAGTGTTGAGAACCGTGTCCGCTTTGTCTTGGAAACGCTAGAGGCCATGACTTCAGTTGATGGCGCCGACCGGGTTGGACTGCGAATCTGCCCCGGCAATCCATTCAACGATCTGCACGATGACAATCCGAAGGAAACCTTCGAACATCTTCTCGAGCGAATCAGAGCCATGGGCCTGGCTTATCTTCATGCCATTACCTCACCCGACATTAATGTGGTGACGCTGGCCAAAGACTTTTTCAAAGGCCCCCTGATCATCAATCAGGGTTTCACCCAAGAAACCGCCGAAGAAGTTTTGCAGAGCGGGCGGGCCGAAGCGGTTTCTTTCGGAGCACCGTTCATTGCCAACCCAGATCTGGTTGAACGTTTCCGGTATGGATTAGAGCTGGCCACCGCCTGTCGCAACAATCTCTATACCGGCGGCGCAACAGGCTATACAGACTATCCTGCAACCAGTCAGGAAAAGGCCGGTTAACCCGCAGGCAATCTCAGCAGCCAGCGGATTGTTTTTACCGGTGAGCAGGTTCCAGCTGACTCGCAATAGATTACCTGATTGTTAATGAGGTGAGTGCCCGTACAATGACTGAGTTCCAGGCCCTTTATCCGGTCGATACTTCATTACAGGCTTTACTCGTAATACTTTCTCATGCTGCTTACTTTAAAAAATACCTTCCCCTCCGGCGTCCGCTACATGGCACTGTCGGCGCTCGGCTTTGCCCTGATGGCGGCCTGTGTCAAGCTGGTCAGTACCCATGGCATTCCCGTTCTTGAGATCGTTGCCGCCCGCGCCCTTGTGTCACTGGTTCTAAGTTTCATTGACGTCAAGAGAAAAAAAATCTCGCTCTGGGGCAACAATAAACCCCTGCTGCTGGCGAGAGGTGCAGCAGGCACAATGGCCCTGATGTGCGTCTATTATGCCGTAGCCACCCTGCCTCTGGCCGAGGCGACCATTCTGCAATACCTGCACCCGGTCTTTACTGCACTCCTGGCAGTGATTTTTCTCAGGGAACATATCCAGAAATCCACCATTCTCTGCATAGCCTTCTGTCTGGCCGGCCTGATGATCATGGTGAAACCCGGCCTGATCGCCGGCAATGTCACCGAACTCCCCTGGCTCAGTGTCGCAGCTGCGCTGACCGGTGCTTTCGGCAGCGCCATTGCCTATGTGATTGTGAAGAAGCTCAGCCGGGCCGAAGACAGCTCGGTCATTATTTTCTATTTCCCGCTGGTCGCTCTGCCGGTTTCCCTGCTTCTTCTTGGTGACAGCTTTGTCATGCCAGAGAAAGAAGTCCTGCTATTGCTGATTCTGGTGGGTGTCTTTACCCAGATTGGGCAGATAGGCCTGACCAAGGCCATGCAGACGGAAGTAGCCAGCAAGGCAACAGCTTATTCCTATGTGCAGGTCGTCTTTTCAATCATTCTGGGATGGCTGTTTTTCTACGAGGTACCGTCTGTCTGGACCCTGCTCGGCGGCACCCTGATTATTGCCGGCGCCCTGATTAATGTCTTTGGCAGCACTCACTTCAAGTCTCTTCGGAAAAGGCAGGCGCCCTGACCAGAATTTACTTGCAACATGCAAATAAATTGTTAAACTCGCCGATAGATGTATTTACCGCACAAAAGAATTAGGATTATCACCGGGACTTTTGTGCAGCATCTATAACGAGGACAGGCGGGAAAGAATAATGACAACCTACGCTAAAATCGAAGCCGCTGAAATCCCTGAGCGCTACGCCCGGGGCTGGCACACCATTGGTCCGGTCAAGAACTACGATGACAAACCAGTCAAGCTGAATATCTTCGGCACCCGTCTGGTGGCCTACCGTGGAGAAGACGGCGAATATCACGTGCTCGACGCTTACTGCCCACACATGGGTGCCGACCTCAGTGAAGGCACTATTGAAGGCAACGCCCTGCGCTGTCCGTTTCACCACTGGCGCTGGGGCAGCGATGGCAAATGCGACGACATCCCTTACGCCAAACGCATTCCCGCCAAGGCCTGCATCAAGAGCTGGCCAACCATGGTGGAAAACAACCTGCTGTTCGTCTGGAATGATCCGGAAGAAAACCCACCCATCCCCGAACAGGCTCCACCTCGCATGGAAGTATGCTCCAGTGACGAGTGGACAGAGTGGGTCGTTCAGGAAACCACGATACATACCAACTGCCGCGAACTGGTCGACAACATGGCCGATGCCGCACACTTTGGCCCGGTACATTGCGCTGGCACCCAGACGTTCGAGAATATCTTTGACAACCATACCTGCGTGCAGGTCATGTCCGGTACCAGCCCGCGTCTGGCTGGCGATGACATTCTGAGAACCACAGCCACCTACTATGGTCCGGCTTATATGATCACGGAAATGACCGGTGAACTTCAGGGCATGGCAGTAGACAGCCGTCTTCTTGTTTCCCACACTCCAATCGACACAGAGTCATTTGTCCTGCGTTTTGGCGTTATGGTGAAAAAGATTCCGGGTCTGACTGAAGAACAGAACCTGGCCATGACTCAGGGATACGTGACACAGTCCCAGGCAGCCTTCAATGAAGACGTTGCCATCTGGCACACCAAGGTACGTGTGGACAATCCGGTGCTCTGCGATGGCGACGGCCCGGTCACCCGCCTGCGCCAGTGGTACGATCAGTTCTATATGGATGTTGCTGATGTTCCGGATACCTGGAAAGAGCGTAAGAGCCACACCCTCAAATCTTTCAACGACATTCCTGATTATCGCATGGAAGAGCTGAAGGATTCCCTTGAAGAAGAGGCCATAGCCTGACGACTGTTGTCTGTTAAAATCACACTCCCATGCTTCGGTATGGGGGTGTTTCCTGTATAGTTTTAAGACACCTTCCCTTTGGCAGCGAAATCAATCCATGGATTTATCGGCTTCTATTACCTATCAGATCACCAAATGCGGTGTGCTTCTGCGACAACTCTCGACCAAGCGCATGAGAGACCTTGGCCTGGATCTGACCCCCGAAGAAGCCACGCTGCTGAACCAGCTGTGGGACAGAGACAGCCAGTCCCTTTCTGAACTGGGCAACTGGGCCATTAAGGAAGCCTCAACAGTAACCCGTCAGGTTGATTCGCTGGTAAAGAAAGGTTATGTCCTTCGTGTTCGTGATGAAGAAGACGGCCGCAGGGTACTGGCCCGCCTGACCCCCGAAGGTAAAAAACTGCAGAAGCAGTTTACCAGGACCGGCATTCCAACCATGGATCAGGTTCTTGCTGATATTTCTGATGAAGAACTTCGGCACGCTCTTAGCGCCATAATCCGCTTCAAGGAAGGTGCTATTGAAGCTTTGAAAGAATAACGGCTATTCTTTCAAAGTTTTCTTACAGATCATCTTCCTCATGATCAGCATCTGGATCGGTAACAACCTTCAGTTTTCTGGGAACTATATTCGGGGGAAGCATGCAACCTTCTCTGATCAGCGGCTGATACTCTTTAAAGTCAAGCCCCAACCGCTCAATAAATTCCTGATATAAAGGCTCGATAGATTCGTTTGGCCTACCATGCTCCGGGTCATATGGGGTGTAAGTAACAGGAATTTGCCGGAGTTGCTCCTGGTGGAGACTGTTAAACCATCTGACCAGCAGTGTGTTAATCAATCTTGCTTCATTTCCCGAACGGGCGGTAGGAAAAAAACGGTACTCCAGTGTGCTTTCAGGTCGTGCAACAATACGCCCCTTTTCAGCCCGATCGTCAGCTCTACCGTCCACCTGCCTGGTATTTGCTGGCTTCAACCTCATAGTGACAGGCTTCTGACCTGAATGAAGAAAAATATCCCAGAACATTCTTAACCGAAAATAGGTACCTTCCAGATCGGCAGGGACAGAGTAATAACCTTTGGCCATTAGATCATTGAATTCCGAAATAATCATACGATAACTATTTTCTACCTCAGGATCGTCCGAGGTCTGGCTGACATAAATAAAGCTATCTCCAGATCCTGAATCCTGAGCACAGCCAAACAGCTGTGGCAACCAGGCTTTATTCTCACTGTCTACCAGCATACGAAACATCAGCTCGGCGTTATTTGAAAGAGAGTTTTTCATGTCAAGGTGCTTATGGCCAGAAGCATATCGCAAAGCTGATATTTCACTGGCAATTTCAGTAATAAACAGAGTCATCAGGTCATAGACTGAATAGTCCAGATTATCTACCTGAAATGTCTGGTTGAGACGATAGGGAGAGGCATGAACTTCCAACAGCTCATATGAGTAAATATTATTCTGATCGTCTATTGAACTCCAGGGGTCAATAAATACCCTGCTGTGCCAGTTACCAATACGAATATCCAGCATGCGACTCATTGAAGGCGGTCGATTCAACCTACCCTCGATTGGACGTCTCGCGATTTCAGTCAACTTAGCAAGCTGTTCGGCACGAAACAGTTTCGATAAATGTTGATTTACATTTTTAACATTTGCCTCAACATCAATATTGCTGGCGGGAATAAACTCTGCTGGTTTGATAACCAGTTCATAAGCGCTTTCCGGGATATTGCGCTCGACAAGCTTTTGCTCCAGCTTATCTTTCCATAGCTCAACAAACTGGAACGAATACTCCGGCTCGTATTTACCCGTTGGGGTATCAATCCAGTACTCGAACTCTTCACCGAATAAGAAATCCTGCGGCCTATAAACCGGAGCAGCTTTGCCCTGATTTGACAGATTCAGTACAACAGGCAGCTTCTCAATCAATTCAATCAATTGTGCATCGTTATTAGCAGATAGCAGTGGTGCCAACGCCAACACAAAAAGGCAGACATATAATCGTAACTTTGCCGCAGGACTATCGCTATTCGAACGAGTAATGAATGACATGACAGGTCTCTGGAACATGGTACATAGTAACTGCTCAAAATTGACTGGCAAATCAACCCCTACAGGTCAAAGAAAGTTAACCTGACCTTCTGTATATTCTCATCCTATGCACCTTCCTGACTCACTATTCGCCAGTACAGACAGTGAACAGTTACGTTCGTTTGTCAAAAACCTTCTCGACACTGTCGAGAGGCAGCGCGTTCAGATCGAACAGCTGGTCGAAGAGAACGAACAACTTCGGGC
>JBPCXN010000061.1:0-41206 GCA_051008495.1 Endozoicomonas sp.
GTGCCGGTGCCGACACCACCCTGGTGGCACAGCAATGGTCCGTTTACGCTCTGCTCAAGAACAAAGACCAGGTCGACACAGCCCTGTCCTCACTGGCCGCATTCAGTAACGCGTTTAGTGAAATCAGTCGCTGGACCAGTAAGAGCAAGATGGGCTTTGCCCGTTACGCACCGGAAGATATGGAACTGCTCGGTGAGAAAGTGCGCAAGGGCCAGATGGTACTGATGATGCCACACCTCAAGGATCACAACCCTGAGTACTACGACGAACCGGAAAAGTTTGACGTAACCCGCAAATTTGATCCTGACGTTCTGTTTGGTTACGGCCCCCGTTTCTGCATCGGCGCTTCCCTGGCCAAGCAGCAGCTCTACCTGACCATGACTGAGCTGTTCAAGCGTTTCCCCAACCTGGAGCTGGATGGTGAACCTGAAAGGGACACCACAGACCACAACGCTATCGTCTTCAAGAAGTTGATGCTGAAGACCAATAGTTAAGGCGTACTCCGTTGTCCGCCTTCCGCATTTCGCACACTCGTTCCCTCGCTCCGCGTGGGAACGCAAATCCTTGATTTTACCCCCTTGTAGGTTGGATTAGGGCGAGACGCCGTAATCCAACCTGCGACAAAAACTGAATCATGAGAGCCAGCGGGTTCATCTCAGAGCACGGAAAGCGGAAAGCGGATAACGGAAATCGACAAAGCTCACCAACCAAGCTTATTCCTGACTTCCTTCAATATCACATAGTCCAAACTGAGTATGTGTATTTACAGGTAGTACAGATAGTCTAAACGCACGGGCAGGATCCCGGCACTGAACCAGACAACGGCTGTCATTGCGTCATAAGCAGTTCTGAGTTTTCTGCATCACAGCTTGACTAAAACAAAAATAAAAAACTAAGCACACAATGCAAAATAAAAAAATAACCCCAAGGCTATCCGCCCTGGCGCTGGCAGTTGCTGGTGCTTTGGCCGCACAAAATGCACAGGCTCTCTCTTTCGACCTTTCCAATGAGGCGACCCTCGACTGGGATACCACTATTGCCTATACCGCTGCCTGGCGGATGAGTGGACAAAATAGTGACTTGATAGACGGCAGCAGCAATATTAATTTTGATGATGGCAACCGAAATTTTAAAAAAGGAGCCATGATCAATAACCGTCTATCCGTGCTCACTGAGATGGATCTTCGCTACCGCGACATGGGTTTTTTTGCCCGAGGCAGTGCTTTCTATGACGATGCATACTTCGGTGAAAACGATAACGACTCCCAGGCAACGGTAAACAGTCTATCTGCTCCTGCCGGACGCTTTACTGATGGAACTAAGGACACTAACGGTAAAGACGCACGTCTTCTGGACGCATTTATCTACGGCAACTTTGAAATTGGCGAGAGGAATCTCAGCGTTCGTGTTGGCCAACAGGTTGTTCAGTGGGGTGAAGGCCTGTTTCTGCCTGGCATCAGTTCCGGTCAGGGGCCTGCCAACGGCACAAAAGCCAACATCCCCGGAGTAGAAGTTAAAGACATCTATCTTCCAGTCGGTCAGATCTATGCTGAATTCGATATTACCGACAACCTGAGTATTGGTGCTTATTCACAGTGGGAGTGGAAGAAAACAGAAATAGATGGTTCTGGAGCATACTTCAGTACTGCAGACATGCTTGATGAAGGCGGTGAGATGATGAACTTACTGGATCTTCAACAAGCAGGAGCTACTCAAGCCGCAATCAATGGATTAAACGCAAATAAAGCAAATGTTGTAAACGGAGCATATTTTCAGGCAACAGGAGGACCAGCACCGGCCAATGTTCTTGCGGCTCTCCCCAACGCCAACAACCCTAATCCAACTCGCGGAAAGGACATAAGTCCAAGTGACAGCGGTCAATGGGGTGTTGCATTTAACTATTTTGCAGAGAATATAGGGGAAGGGGTAGACTTCGGACTCTACTATCTTAATTACCATGAAAAAGAACCTAAAATAATAGAATTCTACAACATCGGTGGATACGACGCGTTTGATGATATTGGCAACCCTCTAGTAGATGGAGCTCTTAACAACCCTCTCTTAGTAGCCAATTTCGCTCAATTACCCTCTAATTACCGTCTAAATTACTTTGAGAACATCAAGCTGATCGGCGCAAGCTTCAGCACCAATATTGGTGAAACCAATATTGCTGGTGAAATCCACCAGAAAAAAGGTGCGACAGTAATATCTTCAAATAATGGCCTCGCTGTCCGCGCCGATACCATGCAGGTTCAGCTGTCCATGCTGCACTCATTGGGTGTAACGCCTATTGCAGACAACATCATGCTTACCGGCGAAATTGGCTACAACGAAGTGACCAACCTGGATGATGATGAACTGATGATGGAGAAATCAGGCTCCGGTATGGCTGGCAGGGTTATGTTCGCCTATAACAATGTCTTCCCCGCCACCAACCTGGAAGTACCTGTCAGCTTCAGAAAGAACTTTGAAGGGCATTCTGCGGCAGGCACCTTTATCCCTCAGCGGGGCGACAGCCTGAGCGTAGGTGCCAACTTCACCTACAAGACCAGCCTTCAGGCAGGCATCAGCTACAGCGCCTACTTTGGCTCTGCCGAAGACAACAAGCTGACAGACAGGGACTTTGTCTCACTTAACCTGAAATACTCTTTCTAACAAGGACGTGAATAAGCCTGTCGCAAATATACGGCAGGTGCAACCTGTGCCGATGGGCTTATTCGCAGGTTTAAAAAAGCCACGGAGAGATAATAATGACAATAAGAAAATCTTTGCTGGCGGCGGCCGTGACCGGCCTGTCGCTGATGGCTTCAGCAGTTTCAGCGAAAGTATCCGTTGAAGAAGCAAAAAAACTCGAAAACGTACTCACCCCCATGGGCGCCGAACGCGCCGGTAATGCCGAAGGCACTATCCCGGCCTGGAACCCTGACTTCAAGCCACCCGCTGGCTATGTGAAGGGGGGTGAATATATTGATCCTTATGCCGATGAAAAGCCCCTGTTCACTATTACGGCAGCCAACGTTGAGAAGTACAAGGACAGGCTAAGCCCTGGTCAACTGGGTTTGTTCAAGGCTTACCCTGAAACCTTCAAGATGCCTGTCTACCCGACACACCGGGACAGCAGGTATTCAGACTACACTGAGCAGTCCACCAGGGCTAACGCCACGCGCACAGTGATGTCTGAAGACCAGAATTCAGTGATTGGCGCCAAGGGCGGCGCGCCATTCCCAATTCCCAAAAACGGCGCTGAGGTCATGTGGAATACCTCTCTCGCCAGGGGAGCTTTCTCCCAGGATGATGAGGCTACCGAATACATTGTCTACCGCGACGGCAGTGTTCTGAAAGGAGGTAACACCAGAAAACGCTACTCTCCTTACTACGATCCAAAGGTCTCCCTGGAAGAATTCGAATCCAAGAAGATGCCGATGCTGTATACCCTGATACAGACAACAGCCCCATCTCGTGACAAGGGTAACAAGTACCTGGTGCATGAGTTCACTGAACGCTCAGGAGCGGCCCGAAAAGCCTGGAGCTACACTCCTGGTGTACGCCGTGTTCGCCGCGCTCCGACTGTCTCTTTTGACACCCCTCAAGGTATTGGCTTGTGGAGAACCACCGATGAAACCTATGGGTTCAACGGTTCCTTCGAGAAGTACAACTGGACTCTCGAAGGCAAGAAGGAGATGTACATTCCTTACAACAACTACAAGTTCAGCAACACTGATGCTGAGGTCTCTGAGTTACTGCTGGTCGGTCATGCCAATCCAGAGTATCAGCGCTATGAGCTGCACAGAGTCTGGGTAGTCAAGGCCGACCTCAAGGATGACCAGCGCAACGTGTACAAGACTCGTGTCTTGTTCATCGATGAGGATAGCTGGCTGCCAGTAGCAGTAGACCAGTATGACAACCGTGATACTCTGTGGCGCACCTCACTGGGCCTGACCAATAACTATCATGATATTGGTGGTGTACAGCGTGGGCCATTCTTGTATCACGACCTGTTTTCCCGGGAGTATTTTGCCGGTGGCGTAACCAACTACGTCAAACAGCCGGTCTACAATAGCGAGCCTGAATCGCTCTCCTACTTCAAGCCTGCCAACCTGCGTAAGCTGGGTGTGCGTTAAGGCCTGATCGCCTTAGGCGACAATAAGCCCGCATCTTCTGGTGCGGGCTTTTTTTCCGGTGAGTAATAACGTTCGTGTGTGGTTGTAGGTCGGATTAGGGCTTTGGCCCGTAATCCGACCTACATACTGACCCCGTTGAAACCCTCTCTGACCCCGCTGACACTTGACACCATTGCTACTGCCTAGTCTAAATTAAGTATGCTGTCTTAAGGCCAGATCGATACATTACAGTACCGGGCCGGACCCCGGACTTGCAGCGGTCACACCGGCTGTAATGCGTCATAAGCAGTTTTGAGGTTTTCAGCATAACGCCGCCTTAGAGCTCTTATTGGTTGATGTTTACAATAAGAACAAACCATCATGCAAAACTATAAAACGACACCCAGGATCTCCACTCTGGCGCTGGCCGTAGCCGGTGTAATGGCGGTGCAAAACGCCCAGGCTCTCTCTTTCAATCCTACTGATGAACTCGTCATTGACTGGGATACCACCCTCTCCTACGGCGCTGCCTGGAGAACGCAGAAGCAGCACAAAGATCTGATCTCCGACAGCAATGCCGACGACGGTAACCGAAATTTCGACAAAGGTTCCATGATCAACAACCGCTTCTCGGTGATTTCTGAAGCGGATTTTCAGTACAGGAATTATGGCGCCTTTTTCCGTGGCAGTGCGTTTTACGACGACGCTTACTATGGCAAAAACGACAATGACTCAGCAGACACCTACAATGGCTTTGGTTCGCACAATAAATTTTCCAAAGAAGTAAGAGACGCGCACGGCAGCAAGGCTCGCATACTCGACGCCTTTGTTTACGGCAACTTTGATATTGCTGATCGCAACCTCAGCCTGCGAGTGGGTCAGCAAGTAGTGAGCTGGGGTACCAGCCTCTACATTCCCGGCATGAGTACCGCCCAGGGTCCTGCAGATGCCTCAAAAAGCACCATTCCCGGTGTGGAAGTAAAAGATATATACCTGCCGGTCGGTCAGGTACTGGCACAGTTTGACCTCACCGATAACCTGGCTGTTTCTGCTTACTCTCAGTGGGAGTGGAAGAAGACTGAAGTGAATGAGTCCGGTAGTTACTTCAGTTATACGGATATGTTGGATGAGGGTGGGGAAAGATTACTTTTCCCTGCAGGAACTTCAGATGCTGTCCTACAGCGGATCAATGAGAATTTCGCAAATAACGAGCCTGCACCTCTTCCACCAGCTATTAACAGCTTTCCAGCTATAGAAATGACCCGAGGAAAAGATGTTAAAGCTAAAGATAGCGGACAATGGGGTATTGCGTTTGAATACTATGCAGAGAACTTAGGCAATGGCACTGATCTAGGTCTTTACTACATGAATTATCATGATAAAACGCCTATTGTTGCCCGGACTGGCTCATTCCTGTTTGACCCATACCCACCTTTTGCAAACCTTCCTAATGGTGACCCTCACCCTCTTAATAACGTCCTTGTACCTACAGGTCTGCCCACGTCTTACCATCTTGAGTATGCAGAAGATATCCAACTGGTAGGAACCAGCTTCAGTACCATAATCGGTAATACCAACGTTGGTGGTGAAGTAGCCTACAGAAAAGACGCCATTGTCTACCTAGATGATACATTGGGATCACCAACGCCACACAGAGGCTCAACAATCCAGGCCCAGATCAGCGCCATTCACTCGTTCGGTAACACAGTCTTTGCTGACGATGTGATGTTCACTGGTGAGATTGGTTACAACCGGGTTCTGGATGTAGACAAGCATTACTTCACCGGTGCCAAGGGTGATATTAAGGACCTCTCTAGTGATCGCTCTGGAGCAGGCCTCGCAGGTGCAGTGACCCTGAAATACAACAATGTATTCTCAGCCACTAACCTGGAAGTTCCCATCAGTTTCAACAAAAACATTAACGGCAATTCTGGAGCAGGTACTTTCACCAGCGGGCAGAATACCGACAAGGTGAGCGTTGGCGCCAACTTTTCCTACAAGGATGCCTGGAAAGCCGGGATCAGTTACACCGCTTACTTTGGCAATCCTGAAGACAACAAGTATACCGACAGGGATTTTGTAGCACTCAGTCTGAAATACTCTTTCTAAATCAATAAAAAAAACAGCAGAGAGACCTTACAATGAGAATAAGAAAGTCTTTACTGGCGGCGGCCGTAACCGGGCTGGCGCTGATGACAACAGGTGTTTCCGCCAAGGTTTCCGAACAGGAAGCCACGAGACTGGATAACGAACTGACTCCGGTAGGTGCCGAGCGCGCCGGTAACGCTGACGGCACCATTCCAGCCTGGAACCCTGACTTCAAGCCACCTGCAAACTATGTAGTTGGCGGTAAGTATGTTGATCCATATCCTGATGACAAGCCGCTGTTCACCATCACGGCCAAGAACGCTGAACAGTACCGGGACAAGCTGACTCCGGGCATGCTGGCTATGTTCAAAGCATACCCGGACACCTTCAAAATGCCGGTTTACCCATCCCGCCGTGACGGTTCCTATTCAGACTATATTCTGGAATCAGCTCGGAAAAATGCCACACGCTCGGTACTGTCTGAAGACCAGAATAATGTGCTTGGAGCCAAAGGCGGCACTCCCTTCCCAATACCCCAGAACGCCGCAGAGGTGGTCTGGAACAGGATGATGAACAGTTCTCCGGTTTCCTTTGAGAGAGAGACAGTAGAGGCCATTGTCTATCGTGATGGCAGCATGCTGTTGGGCGGCAGTAACACTATCCAGTACGCTCCCTATTACGACCCAAATGTCAGTCTGGAAGAGTTTGAAGACAATGATATGCCTATGCTCTACCGGCTCGTCCAGTCAACAGCACCAACACGTAATAAAGGACAAAGCTTCCTGGTGCATGAATACAAGGAGCGCACTGGCTCAGCCCGTAAAGCATGGTCTTACACACCTGGTGTACGTCGTGTCCGCAGGGCGCCCACAATCGCCTTCGACACCCCCCAGGGACTGGGCAACTGGCGGACCACCGATGAATCCTACGGTTTCAACGGCTCTCTTGAAAAATACAACTGGAGCCTGGAAGGTAAGAAAGAGATCTACATTCCCTACAACAACTACAAATTTGAAAATGCTGAAGTGCCGTTTGAAGACCTCCTGCCAAAAGGTCACGCCAACCCCGACTACATGCGCTATGAAATGCATCGTGTCTGGGTCGTTAAGGCTGAGCTGAAAGACAGTGAGCGTAATGTTTACAAGACGCGCGTCCTATACTTCGATGAAGACAGTTGGGCTGTTGTGGCTACCGACCAGTATGACAACAGGGATACTCTGTGGCGTACCTCCCTCGGACTGACCGTAAACACCTACGATGTCCAGGGCATACACAGCAGAACCTTCTTCTACCATGACCTGGTATCCCGTGAATACTTCGCGGACGGCCTGTTCAATACGGTTCCGGCCAGCAAGAACAACCAGGACCCTAGAGCCCTGTCTTTCTTCAGCCCCGCCACCCTGCGTAAGCTGGGTGTCCGCTAGGACCTGCGTTTTTTCAATGGGTCATTTTTCAATGGGATCAGAGTGCTCTGATCCCATTGAATTCATTATTTCCCGCAACACCCACAGCCAATACAAATCAACAACAATGCAATCATCCGCCGAAACAATGAATAACGGAATCCCGGGCTGCTACCTGGCCAGACTGTTAAAGCCGCCATTTCTTCGTTGGATATCGTTGCTGTAGCCTGCAGCGGTATAGGTGCTGTAGCCACCTGGCCAGCAGGCTGTGGATTACCAAAGCCCTCCTCCAACAGCTGCTCGACATTGAACGAATTCACTGGCTGCTGAATGACCATAACATTAAAGCCCGTTGTCGTTTGCTGTAACACCACTCCCAATGCAAACACTGCCGGATCCACACCAAAGTCCAGCAAGTTAACAAAGACGGTGTTGTTGTGAACGAACTGGAGCCCTGATATTGACAGTCCCAGCATCGTCCCGTCTGCGGATAAACCACTGAATATCGTCGTAAGAGGCAGAATATCCAGGGACAGAGCACAGGGAGCCAGGAGGCATGCCAGGAGGCATGGCACAGGTTCGCCGTTATCGGTCATATATTTCGTATTTCCGGTATCGTCTTTGTCGTCCCCGGTTTCAATCTTCAGAGTGTGGAGATGAGTGGTGGCACACTGGGCTGAATGGGCGTTGAGCTGCGGGTGAAGCTGATGAAAAGCGAGCATCGCTACCATGTAAGACAAAAGATTATACGAAATGCATCCTTTGCGCGCTCCCCTATCAGAAGGAACACTCTGGTACCACCGTAACATACATTCCTTGTATACCGTTGACTCTTGTCTATTTGCCTCCTGCCTGCAACTGCCTGTTACGGGCGCTCTTTGTTCAATGTAGGAATAACAATATTGGGTTTTTTTACTCTGCAAACGCTCAACACTGACAGTCGTTGTGATCTTATATGTGCCAGAAGGAGTAAGGATTTTCCAGCTAATAACGCATGGATAATCTGCATGAAGACCATGCGCAAAGAAAACACAAAGCACCAGAGCCAACAGCCTGCTGAGACTGACTTTCATAACTATAGAGCTCAATTTCATCTGACCTGAACGTCAGAATAGACCCCGGCCAGTCACCTGCAATGAATATTGCTGGTAAGTGAGGTTTATATCTGAATTGCCTCACTTACCAGCCTTTCCGCTTTCTGCCCAGAGAGAAGAGGCAGGACTTCTATTTCATTAGAGATTCATGCTGCATGGCATTTTGCAGCAATCAATTACGACAGAGTCCGCCACCAAGAACTTTCACCGGCTCACAGTTGTAGATCAGTCTTCCGGCCTCCCCATGCTGCCAGTCCAGCGGTCGTATAGCGTGAGCAGGAGGCATTCCCGGAGCCCCGGCTTCCTGCAACGCCTGCATGGACTGAGGATAACTCGTCCAGTCTTTCGGTGCGCGCCAGCCTGGCGGTGGCACCAGTTCAGCACGGGTTCCTGATGCCGGATAGAGCGTACGCCAGTAATGAATCTCCTTAGATATATCAGCAACTATGTCCGGATGTTTCTCAGCGAGATTGTTGTATTCGTAAGGGTCTTCATCAATCCGGAATAGATAGTTGGTGACATCGATGGACAACAAGCCCTGAGTCACTTCCTGTACCAGTTTCCACTCATCATTGAATGCCGTCAGATTAAAACGACCACGGATAGGTGTTTCCGAAGCAAAGAACAGATAGTCTTCCCGGGGCACTCCCTTATCGTTGATAACCGCCGGGGTCATGTCACGACCGTCCAGTTCAAACGCTTCCCGGGTCTCAACGCCCGCCATGGCGGCAAGCGTTGGAAACACATCCATTACTGACATGATACTGTCCATCTTGCCGCCCGCCTTGATTCTGTCCGGCCAACGCATGACAGAAACTACGCGAATCCCGCCCTCGAAGGTTTCTCCCTTGCCTCCGCGCAGCGGGACATTATCGGCGCCGCCAGTGGCATAAGCCGCACCACCGTTATCACTGAAGAACAGAACAATGGTGTTATCAGCAATGCCTTCCTCATCCAGGGCCTTCAACACTTTGCCAATGCTCTGATCCATGGCATCGACCACAGCCGCATACATTGGGCGGGCACTGGGCTGCATCATCAGTTTGTTGATCAGGCGGGTCTGGTCTGTCTGACGGCTGCGGGCTTTCTGGCGATTGTCCTCAAGATCAGCGTATTTATCCTGCAGATCTTTCGGCGCATCCAGAGGAGTGTGCGGGGCAATGAATGGCATGTAGAGAAAAAATGGCTTTTTCTTATCCCTTGCCTTTATCCAGCGTGAAGCTTCTTTTCCCAACAGGAAGGTTTCGTAGTCATCACCATCAGCGGATTTTCCATTGACCTGGAAGTCCCTGCCGCCCTGGTTGGCAAATGGAGGAAAGTACCCCACCTCCGTATGCAGATGGCCATAGAAATGTTCAAACCCTCTCTGGTTGGGGTGGTATGTCTGCTGGGCATGCCCAAGATGCCACTTCCCCACCATGGCCGTCTGGTAGCCGGCGTCACGGAAACTCTCCGGCATAAAGCGTTCATCCGGATGAATACCGATATTGTGCCAGGGCATGATCACACCATAGGCTACCCCCAGGCGCATCGGGTCCCTTCCAGTCATCAGCGCAGCACGGGTAGGTGAACAAATCGGCGTTGTATAGAAACGATCCAGTTGCAGACCTTCCCCAGCCAGGCGATCCAGAGAGGGAGTGTCAATATCCTGGTTACCATGAAAGCCGACATCCGACCAGCCCAGGTCGTCAGCCACCATGATAATAATGTTGGGCTGCTCTCTGGCCAGAACATGGCCGGCCAGTGTCGTAAAGAGCAGTGTCAGGAGCAAATGCCTTATTGTTATCTTCATATCCATGAACTCATTGTTGTTTTTGTTGACGCTTTTCGGTTTTCTGGCTCACTGCCGTCTAAAGACAGGAGCTAATATGACTTGCAGATACTGTCGTAATGATTCTTCTGTCCTGGTGAATTCAGAGGGCTGACTGAGAAGTGACATGATCAACCGGCTGAGCCAGTCCGCCAGTACAGGAAAAGTCAGCTGTTCCGGAATCTCATTGGCTGCCGATGCCTCCTGGAAGTGTTCCTGCAGCGCCTCAGCAGCAAAAAGCCTCAGGGTTTCATAGGAAAGTCCCGTCACCTGCCTGATGCCGGCTTCATGGCCATAGAGGATGTGCTGCATGTTGTACTTTCCGCGTCGGCGCAGCAGGAACACAATGCTCTCCAACACTTTCTGCTCCAGACTTTGCCAGTAGCGCAGAAAGGTTTTCAGTTCGCTGAGCCCGTCCCTGGCATCCCGCATCAGAACCAGGTTGAGCAACTCCTTGCGGTTTTTCACATGCCGGTAGACCGTTGTTCGACCGACTCCAGCCTCTAAAGCCACCTGGTCCAGGGATGTACCGTCGAGCCCATGGCTGTCATAGCATCTTTTCGCTGCATTCAGAATGCTGTCCAGGGTACTCGCGGATTTGTCATTATCGCTCATTATTTCGGGACTATGTCGTTAATTTTTTCGAAATATTGCATTTAATGGTACTTTTATCAATATAAATCCCATTTCATTTTCAGCCATAGCCATCCTTAAAGGGAATCTACGGCATCCATCGGGCAGGAAAATTCAGGAAGAAGTCAGGAAATAACTCGAAGTGCATTGCATGCGCCCCATGAAGGGGCATGGCATCGAACCGGAAGAAACAATTGAACTGTCAGTTTTTTTATAAGAGGTCAGGCTGCTGTTCTTTCAGCCAGCATACTGACGACAATGTACTCCAGTAACTGGTCTAGCTTTTTACTAATATCGTATTTGTCATTGACCAGCCAGTTCAGGGTAATGGTATTAATCATCCCAACAGTCACCTGGGCATAGAAGGCCGGTGAGAAGTCATCTTTCAGGTCAGTGGCCGAGTGCTTGAAAAGGCGGGTAAAGCAGTCGTTCATATAGCTCAGCTGGCTGGCGCCGGCACTGCGGTTGTCGGAAAAGTTGCAGACCATGAAATCGATCAGTTCTTTCTGCAATCGGTCCATCCCGGAAAAGTGCTGTTTCATGCCATGAAAGTAGAAAGCCAGCTGCTCGTGCAGACTGTCACTGTGGGCTATGGCCTCATCAATCATCACGGAGGTTCGCTTCAGCATTCGGCTTTGGCAAAGCTCGATCAGCAATTCCTGACGGGAAGAATAATAGTTGTAGAAGGTTTTCTTGGCGATGTCCGAACAGTCGCAGACGGCCTCAATAGTGGTTCCATCAATACCATAACGCTGAATCAGCCCGGCAGCTTCTTCGTGAATCCGGTCACGGACAGCTTGTTTTTTTCTTTCTCTCAGGCCGAGCGTTTGGGCAGACAAGGGATTACCTCATTGGCGAAGTGTCTTTTTTAAAAAATGATACCAGTATTCACATGCTCAGGTATGACGATCTCAGGGTGTAGGCGTTCCCACGCAGAGCATGGGAACGAAAACAGGCTGCAGGGCAGGCCTGGTCAGGCCTGCAATCGCTTCCTGTTAAAGAACGTTGGGCGGCAGGTGGTTGGTCTGGGTGACAATCGACTCAGTCCTGTCACGGATAGCCTGCTTGGTGCCGTCGTTCATTGGACTGATCCAGAACTTGTTATCACGAATGCCCTGCAGGGCGGTTTCCGCCACTTCATCAGGGTGAGTGGTCTTCAGTTCCATACCAAAGCTCTTCATCATGTTCTCCATGTCTTCCAGGGAGCTGATGCCAGAGTCCGGCTGGTCAGAACGGCCTGCCAGTTCTTCCGGGCGGTTACGGCCAGAGTTGAAGATGCCGGTATCGACCACATGTGGCCCAGGGAAGAGTGCGCTGACATTGACCGGATAAGGCATCATCTGGAAGTACAGGCTTTCGGCAATGGCCTGAACAGCAGCCTTGGTGGCACTGTAGATAGGCTGACCCGGGATCATGATAAAGGCGCCGTTACCGGAACCGGTAATAGTGAAGTGCGCTTCTTTCTTCTGTTTGACCAGGATCGGCATGAACGCCTTGATGGTGTTGATGACACCATACATATTAACACTGAAGCCCCAGTCCCAGTCGTTCTTGGTGTATTCCCACATCATGCCGCCTTCACCAGTACCAACACCGGCGTTGGCGAAAACCAGATCGATCTCACCGTATTTTTCCACAGCGGCATCGGCCAGGGCCTGCATGGAGTCTTCCTTGGTGACATCTCCCTGCTTGCCGAAGCATTCGCCACCGGCTGCAGTGATTTCAGAAACGGCTTTGTCCAGAGCCCCTTCTTCGATATCGGAAACCACGACTTTGGCACCTTCACTGGCCAGAAGCTTGCAGATCGACTTGCCTACGCCACTGGCTCCACCAGTCACCACTGCAACTTTATTTTTAAAATCTTTCATTGCGTTCTCTATTTGATACTTTTTCTGGAGAAGTTTTCAGGTCAAGGAGCCTCGCACGGCAGATCATGAAATAAACCACGAGTTTTTTGTGGTTATTCACCATTTTCTGCTGAACGAACACTTGCATACAAACTTACACAATTGTATATTTTTTTACAACCGTTACCATAGAGCGCCAGGAAAGGACGTTCCCGGCCATGCGACAGCCGTATCACAGATACAGGTTTTAAACCCTGATAACTATAAAGAGAGAGTCAAAGATGGGAATAGCGGAAGAGAATCTGCCTCCGATTGAAAGAGTCTACAACCCCATGACGCTGGCTTACTGCAAGGATCCGGTACCCCAGTGTAAAGAGTTGTACAATCGGGATCGCCTGGTCTGGTTTGCTCCCTGGCAGGCATGGATCATGACGCAGATGCCGGACATCATGGATTGCTGGAAGCGGGAATATCTGTCTTCTGACTTCTATGACTGGCAATACGCCAAGCCTCGCCCCCCGGAAAGCGAATGGAGTAATTTCGAAAAGGCTCTGATCGGCCACAGTCTCCTGGCAGATCCAGCCCATCATCGCCTGATTCGTAGAGTAGCTTCTCCGGCCTTTTCCCGTAACGTAGTCGAAGAGATTGAGCGACGCATTGAGCCTGACATCAAGAAACTGTTTGATGATCTCGGCCAGCCAGAAAGCTTTGATTACATCGAAGCTGTCGCCAAGCATATCCCCTTCATCACCATTACCCGCATGGTCGGTGTGCCTGAGAAGTACTGGGAAGATATCAAGCCCTGTATCATGAAGTTTACCGAAGCCTGGAACCCGACCCTGCCGCCAGAGCGCATTCAGGCAGCGGTTGATGCCAGTAACGTCGCCATCGACATCATCAAGGAAATCATTGCCGAGCGTCGTCAGCAACCAGAGCAGGAAAATGACTTCCTGAGCGTGCTGCTGAAAGCCGAGCAGGATCATGAAGGCTTTGAAGAGTGGGATATCATCACCCTGGTTCTGGCCCTGATTGGTGCCGGTTCTGACACCACTCTGATCGGACAACAGTGGAGCGCCTACTGTCTGGTGAAACACAGTGAACAGGCTGCTACTGCCCTGGAAACTGCCGACGCCTTCTCCAACGCTTTCAGTGAAATCATGCGCTGGTCCTGCAACTCCAAGATGGGCTTTGCACGCTATGCGCGAGAAGACATGGAGCTGCTGGGTCAACAGGTTCAAAAAGGCCAGATGATCCTGATGATGCCGCACCTTAAGGATTACGACCCCAAATACTTCGACGAGCCTGAGAAGTTCGACGTTACCCGGACGTTCAATCCGGATGTACTGTTTGGTTATGGCCCACGCTTCTGCATCGGTGCGTCACTGGCTAAACGGCAGCTGCACCTGACCATGAATGAACTGTTCAGGCGCTTCCCCAATGTTGAACTGGATGGCGAACCGGAAGTGGATGAGTTTGACCATAACGCCGTGGCGTTCAAGAAGCTGATGCTCAAGACTAACGTCTAACGTCAGTGTTTTTTTGATGAGTGAAAAGAGCCACTTTTCGGCACTCCCGGCGCAGGAAAATGGCTATGCGACAACATAATAACAACTGGGACATACGATCATGGAAAAACGTTACAACAAGCCCATTCCCTATGGCTGGTACGCGGTTGGCTACAGTAAGGATCTCGCGGTAGGTGACGTCAAGCCCATCAAGTATTTCGGTGAAGAACTGGTACTATTCCGCACCGAATCCGGTAAGGCCAGTGTTCTTGATGCCTATTGCCCGCACCTGGGTGCACACCTGGGTCATGGCGGTATCGTCAAGGGCGAAAGCGTCAGCTGTCCTTTCCACGCCTGGCAGTTTGACGGTACCGGTACCGTTACCGAAATCCCCTACGCCAAGCGCATGCCGCCGAAAGTCAAAGGCAAGCCCTGCATCAAGAGCTACAAGGTTGTTGAGCGCAACCAGATGATCTGGGCCTGGTATCACCCATACGACGCCGAGCCAATGTACGAGGTAGAGACAGTAAAAGAAATCGGTCATGATGACTGGAGTGAAGTCGCCAGCCACAGCTGGGATATCCCGTCCATCATCCAGGAGACCGGTGAAAACGCTGCTGACCTGGCTCACTTCATCACTGTGCATGGTATGCCTGAACTGCCTGAGGGCGAGGTCATCATGGAAGGTCATCGTCGTACCACTGAGTTCGACGGCAACTCCAGCTCCATCAACGATGATGGCAGTGTCAATAACAGTAATATCGAAGCCATGCACCTGCTGTCCGTAAGCAATGGTCCTGGCCAGTCCTACCAGAAGTTCAGCCGCCTGTTCGACGTGGTTATGATGGCGACCATCACGCCTATTGATGATCAGAACATTCGCATGACCTTCAACTTTACTCTGCCGAAGATGGCGGACCCGATCAAGAAATCTATCGCTGAAGGTATGAGTGCAGAGATCTGCCGGCAGGTAGAGCAGGACATCCCGATCTGGGTGCACAAGAAGTACGTGGCCACTCCGATCCTGTGCGACGGCGACGGTCCTATTGGCCAGTACCGTAAATGGTTCCAGCAGTTCTATGCCACTGAGCCAGCAGCTGAAACTGCCAGGAAAGAGCAGTTGATCGCTACTGCATAACGACCTCGTAGGTTGGGTCGAACGAATGTGAGCCCCAACAATTCTTATTACAGTTGTTGGGGCTCGTTTCGCTCGAGCCAACCTACGCAAAGCAGTACAGATGTAAACTACTTCAAATGGAGTAGTCCGCAGTCGTCAGGCTGCACTACCATGACTGTGTAATTTGACACAACAATAAAGAGAACAAACCATGAGCACAGGACCACAAATCAATCCGGGCGAGATTTTTAACTGGCCCATGCTGAAGATTCAGTACCAGACCACCCACGAAGCCATCGCCAAGCTTCTGCCTCCTGGCATTGAGACAGGTGAAAAGCCCACGGTTTACCTGACTGTCTACAACTTCCCTGTCAACAACTATCCTGAGTACGGCCTGCTGCTCAGCGTTGCTGCCAACTGTGACGGTGTTGAAGGCGAGTACACCCTCAGCTACAGCATCAGTAAAGAAGCTGAAGTGTATATCAGCCACGAAATCTATGGTCAGCCCAAGTATCACGCTGATATCGACTACTTCCGTATGTTCGATTCCGTGACTGCCAAGATCACTCACGCTGGTTACACCTTCCTGGAATTCTCCGGCAAGACTGTTGGGGTGATTGAAGATTTTGGCGACATGGAAACCAACGAGTTCTGGGTGAAATACTCCCGCTCTGCCGACATGGCCCTGGGCAAGTACGATATGGACCCACAGGTTATCCGCATTCAATCCCAGTACGGCAGCGCCCATGTAGAGAAAGTTGAAGGTGAGCTGACCCTGAGAGAGAGCCCATGGGATCCAATCGCTACCGAACTGCCCATGGAATCAGAAATTGAAGCCATGCTGTGGACCCCGATCTTCAAGGATCGCAAGTACATGCACTACAAGATGCTGGACAAGCAGGCGTTCTGGCCTCACACCGACGTCATCGGTGGCTCAAGATGGCCTGGCACCAATGGTGGGCCCAAGCTGAAGCTGGGCAAATAAGACAGTCGATCTTAAGCTGTAAGTAACGCAAAAGGCGGTTCTCTCCGGAGTAACCGCCTTTTTCTTTTCTTGCCTCCTGAGTCACCCGTACTCTTTCAGCATTCATTCAATTCATACAAATGATAAAGCCTTTTCAAACTGGGAACCTGTTCATCTGGATGCAGACTATTGATCACTTTCAGGTTTAACCTGCAACCTCATCATTGATCCTTTGATCTCCTTGTTTTTTCTCTTAAGGGCTGAGGCGGCTTCGCTGTGCTTCGGCGTATTCAGTGAAGATGTCAATTCAGCAAAAGATGCTCGGGCTTCACAGAGCGCCTGACAATCCTGAAGTATCGTTTCTTTTGCCACAGAGTCCTGAACGCAAAAGTGTTTCAGGTGGTCAAAAAGAGCGACCAGTGACTCACACTGAACACGAGCATTCCCCCAGTCAATTGCCTCTTCCTTGTCAGAAAACCGACGGGAAAAGCGCCCAAGATCTTCAGCAACGATTTTAGCCAGCTGCCTGAGATTCATTGGCACCTGCATGTCATCCCCTGGCGACTCAAATTCACTCTCACGACCCAGTGCAAGAAGGATTCCCCGATTAATCTCAATCTGTCCATCTGCTGTGTAAGATGCATCAGGCTCGCTATAAGTCTCTTCAACCTTTGGCATCTTGGCGGGAGGAGGTGGTAGCTCTTCATCGCTGCTGACTTCAGACTCAGTGTCGGATTCCGCTTCTCTATCCAGCTCCAGGGAATAATGGGTCTCGGTCATCTCTTCAACAGGTTCAAGAGTGCGCCATCGAAACCGTTGCTCTTCACTTAAATTTTCGACTTTTAATACGCAGTTATCCGATTCCGTGAGAAGTGTTTCTATGGCCCTGAATTTCAATTTCTCTGACTCTGGCTGAACAGATTCTGTCGCCTTCCTGAATTCCACCAGCCAGCGATACAGGTTTTTATCCTCCCTGAGCAAGTCAGCCACTGTTTTAACATTTTCAGCAGATGATTCGACCCCTTCGTTTCGATAGTTCCAGTAACTGAGAATAGCCTGATCAATACGCATCTGCTGCATCCAGTCCGGATAAAAGCAACCACTCTGGTTCTGCAGCCTTTTCCCCTGTTTGTCCTGGGTAAAATGATTTCTGCCTTTGCCTGAAGGCCGCCAGCTCTGGTCAAGATGGTTCAGTGGCGGCTTTATATCCGTCCAGTGCAGCGGGCACTCAGCCAAGCTTGTCTCCAGCCAGCTATGAATTGTAGCGAACTGCTCAGCTGTATACGCCCGTTTCTGATGAGCACCTTCCACGTCCATCAGGCTATAAACCACCCGGTTATAGGTCCCTTTATAACCTGTCAAAAAATCGACTTTTTTCTGCTCTGTATCAAACGCCTCTCTCTGGAAGAACTGCAGGGAGTCAAACACAGTCTGGTGCTGTATAAACCAGTCCGGGCATTGTTCGGGAAGCGGGGCTACCTGGATCACTGAGTCATCTGACTCAACTGAGGCTGCCCGATAGTGTCCGATCGGTCGCCAGTTTGGTGACCCCGCTTCAGAGAGGCCTGGCTGAGGCAATGGGCTGGAAGGACTTTCAGGGGCAGACTGCGGCTCTTCTGCCTTGCTGAAAGACGTGTCTGGTGAGCCGGGAGGGGTCTTGCCTACGTCCATTGTGATTTCCTTTTCCTGGAACTCTTTTCAGTATAACCAGCCCGTGGAGAAAAACTGCTCAACCCGCAGTGATGTATAGAGTGACAGGTGAAAAATTCCTGACCCCAGGCGAGGCGAATTTTCTTAACGCCCTGTTAGAATTTTCCAAATAGGCGGCCTCATCAGGGTTCTATAGCATTCATATCTTTCCCTACATCTTGTAACTATTCATTCAGGAAGGCGTTGATATGAAAAAAACCATTCTGGCCATGGTGCTGACTGGTCTGACTACCAGTGCTATTGCAGGGTTACCCTACACCCATTACAACGGTAACCCTACGGAATCGGGCACTCCTGTCACCCTTCCTAACGGCATAGTGGCAAACGTTGAGGATGTTCTTAAATTTCCCGAACTGATCAAAGCTTCTGCGGAATTGCGTCATGAAGAGGTTATGCCGGGTGTTTACCAGATGTTTGGACCCTTTTATGCGCCAGTGGTAATGGTGCGTGATGAGGGCTTGGTTGTCTGGAACTCTGGTGAGTCCGCAACAGACGGCAAAGCATTCCGTGAATATATTCGTAAAAATATTTCCGATAAGCCCATTATCGCTGTGACCTATGATCACTCTCATTACCAGTATGGTACCCGCACCCTGCTGGATGGGGACGATGCCATTATTATCGGGCATGAAAACACTAATGAGCTGGAGGCCTCCAAGGGGGACGGCGCTATTGCCGCCACGCCTATTCCGGAGCTGTTGAATACCCTCAATGCTCGAGCCAAGAACCATTTTGGCGTAAATATTTCTGCTGAGCACAATCCTTCTGATATGTCACCAACAGGTGTACAGCATGTGATCTCGGACTCTGCTTTTATGGAAGTGACTCACCCTCTGAAGCATGGTGAATCAGTTACCGTTGGTGGGCTGGAAATATTTGGCTATCACGCCATTACCGATGCCGAAGATACCGTGACCTATCATATTCCTGAGCTGAATATGGTGATCGATAATGTGGTTTGGGCACATCAGAACTCCTACACTCTGCGTGGTGACCAGTATCGCTCTCCCACCCAGTGGATTGGTGACGTTCGCCTTATTCGTGACCTGAACCCTGAATACCTGCTGACCTCCGGTGCTGGTTCCAAGCCCCTTGTTGGTAAAGAGCTGATTCAGGAAACTATTGCTGCGGTCATGGACTCCATGATCTTCACCTATGATCAGGCCATCCGCCACACAAATAACGGTGTTCGTCCTGATCAGCTGAAGCATGTGATTACGCTGCCTGAATCTCTGAAGGCGCACCCCTATGTCAACAATATGTACGGACAGCGGGAGCACTTCTACGAAGCCACGCCGAATATTAATGCTGGCTGGTACTCCGGTTACGCAGAAGATATGCATAATCTGCCGAATGAAGTCTATGCCAACAATATGATGGAACTGGTTGGCGAGAAGGGACTGCGTGAAGCCTATGATCAAGCCATGGAAAAAGGTGAATTCCTGTGGGCTAAGGAACTGGCTGTGATTTTGTACAACCAGAACCCCGAAGATAAAGCCGCGCGTGATGCCTTGGCCGCCACCTTCCGGGAACTGGGTCGCCTGTCTCCGGGGCTAATCGCTCGAAATATGTATATGTCCGCCGCCCAGTCTCTGGAAGGTAATGAGGCCGTTACCATGACCGCTGTGCAGTCCTCCGAGTGGGCCGCCGAAGATATCAACAGCTCTGTTGACTACCTGCGTACCCGCATCGTTCCAGAACAGGCTGATAATGTTACCGGCTTCCTGGTGCTGGATATTGATGGTGAACAGCTGGGCCTGGATATTCGCAATGGTATCGCTGAGTTTGTTGAGAATGTTGACGCCAACTATCGCAAGCCTACGGAAGTACTGAAGGTCTCTGCCGCGAACTTCGGCAAGTACTATGCCGGTGAACTCAAGGCGAAGGAAATCGCTCCGAAAGCCTCTCTCCTGCACCTTTTCGAAGCGTTTGAAGTTAAACCCATGTACTGATTCAATACCGACATTCACCAGTGAGGTGAATGTTCTTTGAAAAAGCCACCTTCGGGTGGCTTTTCACATTAAACATCGCAGGCGTATTGAAACTCTTTCCGTATTAACTCCAGCAACCATCGATGTTTTTCACTGTGCCGGTGTTTTTGGTGCAGATAGACGCTGAACGGTAACTGTGTAAATTCCGGATAGTCCACGATTTTGATAGCCCTCAGGTCCTGCGAACTATAACGCATCAGGTTGAGGGGACTGGGTAACACCATATCGGAGCGCTTTAGAACCTCACACACAGCATATTCTGAAGGGCTGCGAAATTTGATATTCAGGTCGATACCATCCTTCTCCATCTGCTGAAGAAAGGGTCCACCTTTTATAAGGGCAGAGAAAGAGTGGACAAGTACAGCAAAGTCATAGCTCGCAAGATCCTCGACTGTTGCTTCATCATAGGGATAAGGGTGCCCCTTTCTTACTACGATCCCCATCTCCAGGGAACCCAGTGGGATTTCAAGGATATCCTTGCAATCCATGTCAATTTTCATCTGGATCCCCATACTGACCTCCCCCTTACGCAATCGATCAATGGTGGATTCGGTAAAGTAGTTGGCCACCAGGTGGCTTTCCGGGGAAAAAGCCAGTACCTGCTCATGGAGAGCTGGGGAGAGCCAGGGCATAAGGTTTTGCCCAATATCGATAATCAAAGGCTCTGCCATGAGTCCAGGGTCAAAGCCATCCAGAAAGTCAACAGCGCCGGACAGCTCTGCCAGCAGCGGTTCCACCCGCTCGAACAGTTTATCTGCCAGTGCGGTAGGTTCAAATCCGGTTGGGGTTTTGAAAAACAGCTCCCCACCCACCCGCTCCCTGAGTTTGCTCAGTTTTACACTCACCGAGGGAGCTGTTAACGACAAGCGCTGAGCAGCTCGTTTGAGTTTTTTCTCTTGATAGACGATCACAAAGACTTTGAGCAGATTTAAATCAAGGTTGTGCGAGGGTATCTTTTGGCTATTCATTTAAACTGCGTTCTTGAATGGGCAGGCAAACTACACGTTTCTACCTGGACGCGACTCAGGATAGGACGATGATCATAGCGATTCAATATAGAAACCCTTTTGCAGCTTAATCATTGTTCTTAAACTCGCTGCAGCCAGTTACCAGCAGCCAGGCGGATTCACGCCCCTTTCGGCCTGAATGACAGAAAACTGTTGCAGTCCACATCAGCTTTCTACCTGTCAGACGCTTGCATATAAACATACACGCATGTAAATTTTTACACGATCGCCCCCATAATAGATTTTCTCAGGCCTCAGAAAGCAACCAACAACTACAAGAAAAAAGGATGACGTGATGGGCGTAGCTGAACAAGACTTACCAGCAATTGAAAGAGTCTACAATCCAATGTCGCTGGCATACTGCAAAGATCCGGTGCCCCAGTGCAAAGAGCTTTACAAACGGGGCCGACTGGTATGGTTTGCGCCCTGGCAGGCCTGGATCATGACCCAGATGCCAGACATTATGGATTGCTGGAAAAAGGAATACCTGTCCTCAGACTTCTATGACTGGGAATACGCCAAGCCCAGGCCGCCAGAAAACGAATGGTCCAACTTCGAGCGCGCCATGATCGGTCACAGCCTGCTGGCGGACCCTGTCCATCATCGTCTTATCCGAAAAGTGGCGTCTCCGGCATTTTCCCGCAATGTGGTCGAAGAAATTGAGCGCCGCATTGAGCCTGACATCAAGAGACTGTTTGATACCCTGGGTAAACCGGAGAGCTTTGACTTCGTCACAGAAGTGGCCGATCACATCCCCTTCATCACCATTACCCGTATGGTTGGTATCCCGGAGAAATACTGGGAGTCGATCAAGCCCTGTATCATTAAATTTTCTGAAGCCTTTAATCCGACTCTGCCGCCAGAGCGCATTCAGGAAGCCGTTGACGCCAGCAATGTTGCCATAGGCATTCTCCAGAAAGTGATTGCCGAACGTCGTACACTATCCAATCAGGATAACGATTTCCTCAGTGTTCTTCTGAAAGCTGAACAGAAGCATGAGGGCTTTGAAGAGTGGGATGTTATCACCCTGATCCTTGCTCTTATCGGCGCTGGTTCGGACACCACCCTGATTGCCCAGCAATGGAGCGCCTACTGCCTGGTCAAACACAAGGATCAGGTAGAAACTGCCCTGTCGACCCCCGATGCCTTTGCCAATACCTTTAATGAAGTTTTCCGCTGGCCGCTTCAATCCAAGATGGGCTTTGCCCGTTATGCACCTGAAGACATGGAGCTGCTGGGGCAAAAGGTCAAGAAAGGGCAGATGGTACTGATGATGCCGCACCTGAAGGATTACGATCCGGAGTACTTTGACGAACCGGAGAAATTTGATGTCACCCGCAAGTTCGAACCGGATGCGCTCTTTGGTTACGGCCCTCGCTTCTGCATCGGAGCATCACTGGCCAAACGACAACTCTACATCACCATGAATGAACTGTTCACACGTTTCCCAGACATCGAGCTGGACGGTGAACCAGAGCGCTCTGAGATGGACCATAACGCCATAGCCTTCAAGAAATTGATGTTGAAAACCAACGCAGGTTAGGAGCCTGTCGGGCTTATGCTTTCGAGGATACTCTTTATGACAAGAGTCAGTAGAACGAGTCCAATTTTTTGATGGATTCGTGCGAATAGTTGACCTATTTAATCGAATTCATCGAAAAATTGGGCCGTTCTTTCTGGAATATAGGCCGAAATAGTCGTAAGTCCGACAGGCTCCCAGGAATCTTCAGTCTGTTTCTTTAGAGGATAGCAACCAGCTGTTTCGTGAGTGCAAACACCTCATCGGTCAAAACGGACAGACACACATGGAAGACCGTTTTACACTGCACCGTCTACTGATTGGAGGCCGCCATGAGACCCTGCTCTGACTGTACCGAAGACATTAAACGCACCAACCGGATCTGGACGACGACCTGCATTGTCATTACCCTGTTCGGGCTCAGTGCCGGGTTTGTGCTTGGACAAATGTCAGTGGTCGGGTATTAATCGCTGGCACAGGGTGCCGCATAGACCCTGTGCCCCAGTTTCACAACTGTTCGACCTGCTGTCCCGATGTGGTGGCCCTGCTGCAGCAGGTTGTCAGCCACCATCAGCATACACCGGGTGATGATATTGCCAGGGACTGGCTTCAGAAGCTGTTTGAGCGCGGTCGGCTGCTTCTACGCCACTTGCAGCCGGAGCGTGATATCAGTGACTTCGACATCCTCCTTCAGATATTCAATCTCTTTAATCTGTGCACCAGCTATTTCTCAGCTGCAAGTCTGCTGGGCAAAGTGTCAGGGCAGGATGCCCTGTCCAGAGAAAACCTAGATAAACAGAAAGTCATCCTGCGTGGAATGGCCGCCAGCCTCCAATAAACTACTTCTGTCCTCGTGTACGGACAGAATGCCCCCTCACTCCCAACCGTCATAATTTGCTGCCAGCGACTATATTGGAAATCCATGTTTCCAAATCCACAACAATAAAATGACAATGAATTGCTGGCTGCCGTTCTGCAGGCTGATGTGTCTCTGTCTTGTGATGCAACAGGCTGTTGCCATGACCAGTCTGGCTGAGCCAGAACCGAGGGGCTGGATGCTACCGCTGTTTGCCGTCACTTTTCTGGACAACACTTTTGTTCCGTTTTCCTCTTTCAGCCCGGATCAAACATCTGCGACAGGAACGCAATACAAAGGTTCCTCATGCCCTGTCGATGATGTCGTTACGGTTGTTGACCCGGCCTATCATCGTCAAACACTGAAAGTCATCGTCACAGGAGGTCGTTTCTGGCAATCCACCGGAAACAACGAGCCCTGGGAACTGCAACCACCTCATCAACCTCAGCCGCTGAAATATATAGATTTGAACGGCAGCTGCCACGAGCACTGGGTTATATCAGGAGGGAGCAGGCAGGCTGCAGGTATCCCGGATATTGACCCTGAAGAACCGGACAACAGTACATTGATTCCATGGCTGGATGATAAACCCACCTTTTCAGTACCGTTCAACATCACCCGGCCCGAAAATAACGACAGTGATCTTGACGCGATAGGCAGCCCACTTGCCAGCCTGATCCCTGACCTTTACCCGATCCGGATTCAACTTCCGGATACCGGGAAGCCTGCCCTTCCTCAGGCGGCGATATGGCTGCATCATGAACCGGAGCAGGCACTACTTCTTATCCCTTCGGAATTTCCTGCTCTTATCCCGATTCCAGCAACAGCCCGGGACAACTCGGACCTACTTATCTGCGCCGTTTTTCTATCGATCAACTCCGGGAAGGTCAAACTCTACAGCCACAGTTTTACTGAAGAAAGCACCTATCACCAGCAGCAAAACGATGATCCTCTGTTAAGGTTGCTGGCCTTGATCTACGGCGCCGTTTTTTGTGTCAAAGATAACAACGATGAAACCTTCTACATTATTCGTATGGACAACGGCCAGCTGCTCCGCATCAGCGCTTCTTCCGTACGACGATGGTTCAGTATATTCAGCCAGGCATTCCTTGAATCGCTCTACCCGGAAATCTTCGGGCCTATACTCCCTGCCGGTGGCGGCTGGCACCAGTGGAACCATTATGTCCGCAAAGTGTCTGGAAATAACGAAAAGCGTGGAAAGGCAAAGGGGCGTGGCCGGGGCAGCATGGTGGGACAGCCTGTTCAAAAGCCCCGCAGGCCTGACAGGGTTGGTCAAGGCCAGGCAACAGGTCTGTCGTCGCCTGTTCAAAAGCAGCGCCAGCAGAAACATAGAGTAACTGCGGAGAAAAAGGCGGAAAATGACCGGAACACGGCCGATCAAAGAGTGGCAAGCCCCCGCTCCCATACTGGCTTGGAGATTGTGAGGCAATTACATAAAGCCGAAGAACTGTACAAAAATAAAGCCTATGATCAATGCATCGGTGTCCTGCTCAGGGTCCATCTGCGCATGGACAGCGTCGGCACATCGAACGACCATGAAAACAGGGCATGGCTGATAAACACTCTGAACAAGGCGATATACCAGCAAATGCGTACCCAGGTCTTGGCAGCGTCTGAACGTGGCGAGCATGAACAGGCACTTCTCCATCTTCGTCCTCTCAAGCTGATCCCGGTTGAGCTGCTGCCCGAACAACATATTAAAAGTATGGAGGATGTTGCTCATGACAGTGGACTTCGTACCTACCGCCCAGCTATCGAAGATTTGCATACACGTCAGAAAGGTGCAAAGGACCAGGTTCTTATCAGACAAAGTGCCATAAACATCTACTTCGAATACCGTCTGGTCATGCCTTGTGGGCACCACAAAAACTTGGCCAATGTCTGGTGCTACACTCTCAAGCCTCTACTCGATGCTGTCGGGGATGCGTTGTCACAAAACGATCCCAAAACAGCCTTTAACCAGATCGGCCCCGATGTCATCAAATTTATGGACATGCTTAGCGCTGAAACCAGAGCCAGTCACGGCACACTGAGCCGGGTCCGGGGGATGCTGGAAAACATCATCAGCCGGACATTGACGGACCTGGAACAAAAACCTGAGTCAAGCTCCCAACTTGACGAATTTCAAATGGAGTGGATGCTGTTAATAGCCCACAACCGGTATCTGGTGGATAGAAAAAAACTGGAAACATTAAGAGAGCGCCTGACAGCCCTTCAGCAATCCCGGGCATCGTCCGTTCAAGAGCATTACAGCATCCGGTTTATGCCGTTGTACGAACAGGGTCAATCAAGGCCAGAGGAGGTAAGCCTGCACAAGAAGTCAATACTGGAACTTCTAAGACAGGTGGACCGATATCTGGAACATGGAATGTTTGGCAAAGCTATGGGTTTGATCATCACTATTCACAAGGTCACCAAAGGCGCCCTGTCCTTCCCTACCAAGGTCAGGTTATACAGACAGCTGCGCTCAGCAGCTTATCCGCTATTGTATGACCTGACGGTAGAGATCAGTCTCCATGGCCGAAATGAAGGCAGCCAGAAGACTTTTCTTGAGCTGTGGAAAAACCTTGGTGAGCTGGAGCTTGAGCTGGCGGAGCCACAAAGATATGCCATGCTATGGATGAAAAAGGTATTTCCTGCACCAAAGCCTGATGCCCCTGCCGCTCCAGCCCCCCCATGGCTTGAAGCCATAGAGAAAGCACTGAGCACAGCAAGTTACCGCGAGCTGTTAACCATACTGCGGGAGGCCAGTGTCACCCCCAACAGCAAAGCCCTTGAACAGTCTGTGCGAAGTCGGCTCAGAGAAGTGGTTCACCAGGCCATAGCCACATTGAGTGACTTGATTCAGCAGGAACTCACAAATACCCATAACACGACAGTTGAAGAGCAATTAACACTGCTCGGGGAGTTGGTTGCCTATATTGGTGCCAGCCCTGAAGTCTCTGTGGCAAGTCTTCTCGAACAGCGTCAGGCTCTGCTGGACAGCCAGAGCCTCCTTGACTCAATTACCGCCCTGATTGACCAGAGAGAATGGCTGCAGAGCGTTGATTTAATGAACACTGGCAATGCTGTCCCTGACGCACACGTGGAGCAATTGCATTCAGCTGCCCAACAGCTTGTCAGCAGTATTCTTGAAGCAAGTCAGCTGGCAGAGGGCCAGAACGAACTACACCAGGCCCTGACACTGCTGGAAACAGCCTCCTCGCTTGAGTTTCCAATTTCAGACGATAGCAAGGGACAGATGCAAAACCTCAGGCAGAGACTCCAGCACAGCCAGACTGTTCAGCAGGTATTTGCAGAAGTCAGCACTTCGAGAAGTGATTCCACGACAGCTGCTGTGCAACTGTTACTGCAGCAGCAGGCAGTTGAACAGACTGCAGTGTCTCCAGCCACATGGCAAATGGTTACCGAGGAAGTCACCACAACGGCTCAATCACTGATCAGCCTTCTGGAGCAGAACCTGAACCAGGTAGAATTGGAGAAAGCTGGTGCACTGCTGGCGCAGTTGCAACAGCTTCAGGCCCTCTATCCTGATGCGTTGAAATCACTGCAGACAACGATCGAAGCACTTTCCACCAGACATACCGAGCTGGTGGCACGGCTGACTGAGATGATGAATGAAGATCTGGAATGGGTGAGCAAGGTGCCTACTATGCGCACCAAAATGGAATTCATGAAAAGACTAATATATCTCTACCCCCAGGCTCTACTGACCACAAGGGCTGTGCTCATTGATGGATTATTGCAAAAAACCATTCAGCAGATGAGACTGAGAATACTGCTCAACAGCAGTGACACCGGGCGCTGGCATCTGGCGATAGAAAGCCTGTCGACACTCAACCAGTTACTAACAACTCACCCTGCGCTGGTTTTACCAGATTCCTCAGCAGAGTTTCAAAAGGTAGAGGGGACAGCCTGGCTGAACATCAAAGACATATTCCGTATATCCAGTTTTCCAACCTCGATTCTGTTTGTGCGAAAACATGAGCGGGTGCTACATCGAAACCCAGGTTCAGCACTTTATCTTGCCAGGCTGCTTGAAAAGGCTGGTTATCTAGGCGCTGCACACAGACTTTACCGGACTCTTGGAGAAAACACCGACGACCCGGAAACGAAAAAAACCTGTCATAAAGAAGTGGTCAGAATCAAAGAAAAGGCTGAATCGATACAAGACGGAAATAGAAACTCAGGAGGAATCTGACAGGCCGCAGTTTTTCGGCATTTTCCGGACAGCGGTATATTCTTTACACTCAGCAAGCTGCCTTACGATGGCTTCCCTACGTCCGCAATACAGGTCTGCACTCCATGAGCACTGAAGCTGAGATCATCTCCAGAATCCCCGTACTTCAGGACCTTGAAGCACAACAGGCGGAACTGGCCGCCAAACTCTTTTCCCCGCACCGGTTTGAAGCCAGTGAAGTCATTCACAAAGAAGGCACGCGACGTGAACAGCTGGTGCTGATAAAGTCCGGCGTCGTCGAAGTGATGCAGCTGACGGAAGGAAAACCCTCTAACCCGCTGATCACCTATGGTTCGGGTGATGCCCTTGGTGAAGGCGTTCTACTGGGGGATGCGGATTATTTTACCACGGCCATCGCCAAGACCAGGGTGGAAAGCCTGGTGGCTGACGGTGACAAGCTCCGGGAAATACTCGATAACGACATCAACCTGAAGGCCAGGATCTATGGGCGTGTCATTAACGGGTTGTTGATGCGCATGACCCGGCTGGCGCCCCGTGGCACACCGGATTCCCTTGAACTGCTGCCCGGCAATACCCGCATGGAGCGTGACCTTCTGGGTGACAAAGCAGTGCCTGCTGATGCTTATTTCGGAGTACAAACCGCCAGGGCTCTGGATAACTTCCAGATTACCGGTGTACCGATTTCCCTGTATCCGGACTTTATCGCCTCCTTCGCGATGGTCAAGATTGCCGCGGCAAAGGCCAATTGCGACTGCGGTGTTATCAGCAGGGAAGTGTGTGACGGCATTGTCGCTGCCGCCAGCGAAATCATCCAGGGCAAGCTGCTTGAACAGTTCTCTGTAGATGTGATTCAGGGCGGCGCCGGCACTTCCACCAACATGAATGTCAATGAAGTGATCGCCAACCGGGCGCTGGAGCTGATGGGCTACGAAAAAGGCGCTTACCAGCACTGCATGCCAAACGACCATGTCAATGCATCCCAGTCAACCAATGACTCCTATCCCAGTTCCCTGAAACTCACCATGCTGACCAGCAACAAGCGCCTGGTCGCAGAGCTTCGGGAGCTGGTCGCAGCGTTTCGCACCAAGGCTGCAGAGTTTGAACAGGTGCTGAAGATGGGGCGAACCCATTTGCAGGATGCCGTGCCCATGACCCTTGGCCAGGAATTTGAAGCCTTTGCCCTGACCATTGAAGGGGAAATCGAAGGGCTGGAAACCGGGGCAAAAATGTTGCTGCCCATTAATATGGGAGGCACAGCTGTCGGCACCGGCTTGAATGCACCTGTCGGGTATTCCGAGAAGGTCGTGAAATACCTGAAGGAAGAGAGCGGCTTTCCCTTCGTGCTGGCGCCCAACCTGGTGGAAGCCACCCAGGACACCCAGGGCTTTGTTTCCTACTCTTCCAAGCTGCGCAGCCTGTCTGTGAAACTGATTAAAGTCTGCAACGATTTACGCCTGCTGGTCTCTGGCCCCCGCGCCGGTCTTGGTGAAATCAGCCTGCCGGAACGCCAGCCCGGTTCCTCCATCATGCCCGGCAAGGTCAACCCGGTAATCCCTGAAGTGGTGAACCAGATCTGCTTCAAGATCATGGGCAACGACCTCACTGTCAGCCTCGCGGCACAGGCCGGACAGTTGCAGCTCAATGTGATGGAACCAGTGATTGCCGCTTCCATTCTCGAATCCATCCGCATGATGATGAACGGCTCCGCCACCCTGCGCTCCAACTGCATCGTTGGCATTACCGCCAACCAGGAAGCCTGCAATGAATACATAAACCAAAGTATTGGCGTAGTCACCGCACTGGTTCCAGTACTTGGCTACAAGCCATCAACAGCACTGGCGGCAGAAGCCCTGAAAACAGGTAAAGGGGTTGTCGAGCTGGTACGGGAGAAAGAACTGCTCACGGAAGAGCAGATCGCTGAAATCCTGGCGCCAGAGAAAATGGCCTGGCCGCTGGGTAAAAAATAAATCGGTTTTTAAGTACCCCACCAATTGCTGTCAAGGCATACATCGCTCGTGCAAGCGGTGAAAAAGAAGGAAAAAGGTTTATTTCAATTGGTGGGTACCTAACGTCAGATCGAACCTGAATCAGGTCGCTACGGGCTGCCGGCTCAATACTTCTACATCAAATGATGCTTTAGGTATCTGACCGGGAATGGCAAAAAGCCCAGCAATTCGATTCACTTCAAACAGGACAAGCTATCGCGCTTCCTTCTGCTTCATAGTCATTTCCAAGGCTTAACTTAAAATTCACAGTTTACTGTCTTGACTGTGGGGCATACCTTAGTCAGCATGATTGTATCTTCGTTCTGGTATTCCCGCTCAAACAGGGGAACCGAAAGAAACCAATAGCTCGTTCCTCAAACTATCTAACGGCATTCATCGTGCAGAAAATAGTTGTCTGTTGTACCTTAACCCGGAAAATTCATAAAGCCGCTTTAATGAGGCTAAAGAGCGCAGAAATACTGGGGTGTTCGTATTTGAATGTGTACGAAGATAAACAAACATCGCTCGTCGGCTTCTCGCTAGCTCTTTTCCCGCCATGACAGCACTTTGTCGGCAGATCCATGCAATAAGCATGAATATGCCGACAAAATGTGTCAGCCGAAAAAATAGCAGAGCGAGAAGCTCGACACTTTATGAAATTTCCGGGTTAAGCGATCAAATGAAGGAGGCATTTTTTTCAAAAAAACTCTGATGACGACACAATAGTTCTCAATAAAAGTGCAATGAAACTCGTGCAATGACAGCTTCTGATATTTTTACAGGGTATGGGGGTGACATATGTTGAGTCGAGGTCAGTTTTTTTCTGCAATAGGATTCTGTTTCCTGATTTCAATATCGATTCCAATATTCGCGGCGGATATTACCGCAACCTACAATTCCCTGGGTATTCGCTGGAGCCCCGAAGATGGGGGCAGTGACGCCCCGGCAACCATCAGGTACCGGGAGTTGGGCATAGGGCCATGGTACCAGGCTCATGCACTGTGGTGGGAGGGAAGTGAGTATCGCGGCAGCATAGTGCACTTAAAGGAAAATACGACCTACGAGCTGGAATTGATTTTAGGCGGAGATGTTGTCGAAACTGTTAGCAATGCAAAAACCTGGTCAGAGCAATTTCCGATTGGCGAAACGATTTACCTGGAGTCCGGATTCGAAACAATTAACATTACAGAAAGCGGCACCCCGAATGCCTACAGGCTTTATACTGCAATGCCTGGTAAAAATGTTGTACTGGATGCAGCGGGGAAATCCAATAACAGTATCACCATAAATGCCAGTTACGTAATTGTTCGAGGATTGAAGCTTGTGGGAGCAAAGCGGAGCGCCATAAGAATCCGTGGAGGCCATGATATTGTTATTGAGGACAACGAAATAACGGGTTTTTCCACAAGTAACATGGGGTATGATGCTGGTGTTCGTGTGAATGATGTCACTTCTGTCACCCGCATCACTATTCAAAGAAACTACATTCACCGTCCTGCTGGTGCTGCACATGAATGGTGCTCCGGTCAATATACTGGTCAAATTGGCATTAATTTATCAGAAACTTCCGGTCACCACGTTATCCGCTACAACACGATTTTTTCGGAAGGTGATAACTACTTTTCGGACTGTATAAGCCTGGGTGGTTTTGACCCCAACTTGCCCGATGGCAATTCTGATATTTATGGCAACCATATTGCTGGTTGCAGTGACAATGCCATTGAAGCCGAGGGTGGCAATTTAAACACCCGAATCTGGGGGAACTATATGGACAGATCCTACACTCCTGTGGCCATAGCACCATCCGGTCAGGGGCCCGTTTACATATTTCGTAACGTGTCTGACAGAAGCCTTAAGTGCCCTTATTCAAATGCTGATAATACCGACAAAGATGTCCGAGGTCGGTTTGTCAAGGCTGGGGCAAAGAGTGATTCCCGGGTTTATATTTATCACAACACCATCTATCAGCGACCACCGGAAAATGGACAGCAACATGAGTTAGGATTGTCAAAGGCGGTGGTAAATTCTGCTTCAGGTGGTGGTGCCAGGAATATGATCAGCCGAAACAATATTTTTGATCAGAACAAAGACAGAAAAGATGTTTTCAGTGGAGAGAAAGTCAATAATTTTGATTATGACCTGTACCGGGGAAGAGTTTCCAGTTCCGAAAACAATGGAATAAAGGGCAGGCCAACATACAGTGATAATAATGCTTTATTGGAGTTTTTCTTAAGCCCCCAAAGTTTAGGGGTCGATGCGGGTCAGCTCCTGCATAACTTCAGCCACAGCCCGAACGGCACAATGCCGGATATGGGTGCTTACGAAACAGGCATGGCTCCTCTGGAATTCGGGGTGAATGCATACTCCCACAGCTGTAAATAACTGCTGACGGAGGAACACCCACTCATCATTATTGAAAAGCGGTGATAAATGGCAATGGTGATTGCTGCTGTTCACTGCCAATGATCCAGGGAGGCAAATACCTCCGAAACCTCGTTCACCAGCTCCAGGGCCACCCCGGCTGGCGCATGGTCATTGTGCCAGTAGACAGTGACCGGGACACGGGAGACAGCTGAGACATGGTTGAGAATCATCAGCCTGCCTTCCTGGATATCCTCTCTGGCCAGTTCCATGGGCAACAAACACCAGCTACTGCCACCCCTAACCAGGGCAATGGCTGTCTCATAGTCTGGCACTTCAATATAATTCTGCGTTTCAAAGAACTCCCGCATACCGCTCAAGATAACGGCCTGGGTAGCAAACAGATCCGATTCGACCACCTGCTCCAGTCCGACAAGGGGGTGCTCAGGTTGAGAACAGACCGCATACTGACAGACATGCGCCTGTTTATGCCCGTAATTTGTGTAGTTCTCTGTCTTCGAAATCACACCTCGCGCCTGCAAGTATTCACTACTGCCTGATCACGGTGTGTTGATCCATTCATTCCAGCTCATTTTTGTCCTGCCCTATGGCTCCAGACGCTAATCAATAGCAATAAACTATAGAGGGCGTATGTCGTTACTGGAAGATAACTTTTACCGAGGCCCCGGAAAAACACCAGCAATAATGCCGGCCGCCAGCATTCCTGAAAACGGCGGCATTATCGTCGCGGCGAAGTCACACAACAATCAGTAGCGGGACTGCTTATATTGTCTGGGAGTTATCGAATCTGTGTCTTGTATTCAGGAGTCCGTCCAGGGAGAACCGCCCTGCCCCCCAGACAACCACTGCCCCAAGCAGAGCGCCCCAAAGTACATGTTGATTGAAGGCAGCCGGGGCAATCTCCTCAAGGCTTATCACAGCGACAACGTTAACTACCGACAGTCCGATGGCCCCCAGTCGTCCGCAGAGACCCACAACCAGCAATAATGGCAATACCAGCTCTCCGGCCGTACCAAGCCAGGCTGCAGCCACCGGGGAGAGCAGTGGCACGGCGTATTCCAGCTCAAACAGAAACAGGGTGGTGTCCCAGTCTTGAAGTTTTCTCAGCCCGGCGGCAAAAAAGACCCAGGCAACATACAGTCTGGCGGTCAGGAGCACTACAGGCTGCAAGTAATCCAGTAACCTGGACAGATCATTATTCAACTCCGCCAGAGTCGAAAGCACAGAGTGAGTTTTATTCATGATGATTATCTCCTTTTATTTTTTAGACTCAGTTATGTTCGGGAAAAGCCAGTAACTATGTGGTTTTCAATGGCGTCAGGCAGCCAGCGATCAAAAGCAAAAGAGCCACTGCAGTGGCCTTCGTTATTGACCGCTGCCAGGGCATCATCAATAGAGAGGTCACTCATCAGGAGAGAAAGCCAGAGCTGCTCCTGTTCATCGATTGAGCGAACCAGGGTTCGCCAGTGTTTACGCCATACCAGGCCCGACTCTCCCTCACCACTCGCCAGTTTCTCGCCAGCTCTTTTCAGAAGCCCGGAACGTGCCGGTTCATCGACATTATGGGCGTTCCAGATTTCTACACTCGGATGGTCAAAACCGCGTAATGTCAGGGTCGGATTGCACAGAAGACGACCACTGCTTGCTGTTTCTGACGACAGTAGCCGGAAAGAGGCAAAATCAGTCTGAGGGTCGGCCCTGCGGCCGCACTGGTGATACAGCCAGTCCAGTTCAGCGCAGCCTGACAGGTATGGCAGCTTCCTGCCCAGGTCTGTGCTCAGCAGCCACTCAGGAAAATCTCCCCCCCACTCAGCCCAGTCCCCTGCTACCGGTAACGAGTGCCGTGCATACAGTTGGCAGGTGTCAGAAAACAGTTTCTCGCCAAGCAGCTGCAAGACAACCGGGAAACTGATCGACAAAGCCCGTATGGCGTTCGCGGCAAAATTACCCTGATAGGCCTCCAGCCCCCGACGGTCAAACTCACGGCCGCCATGGCCTGTGACAATGGCTGCCAGCAGCCTGAACTGATAGTTGTCTCTGGGTCTCATAACGACTGCCCCTGCAGAGCATTGACTGGTCTGGCATTCCTGTCAGCCAGCGCTTCTGCGGCAATATTCCGGGCTTTGTCGACTTCACCCAGGAGCACCTGCCATTCTGGCAGTTGCGTGTCCCACTCAACCAGGGTTGGCACCTGACCGAACCGGCCGATGGCATGGTGATAGGCATGCCATACCACCTCTGAAACCCGCTGACTGTGATCATCAATCATCAGTTCACCGTGGGCCGGAGGCGTGCAGCCCGCGAGATGAATTTCACCGACATATTCTGCTGGTATCTGATCAAGCCACTGCTGGATGTCCGCCAGAACATCGTCCTTAGCCGAATTGATGGCATTGACCGCCAGGTTGTTCAGATCCACCAGCAGACGACAACCACTGCGTTTTACCAGAGCCCGAAAAAATTCGGTTTCCGTCAGGTTACTGCCAGGAGGGGTCAGGTAGGCAGAAAGATTTTCTACCAGAATACCGCGATCAAGCCGCTCCTGAACACGCTGAATATTGTCGGTGAGGACCGCCAGCGAAGCTTCATTGAAAGCAATTGGCAGTAGATCGCCGCCATGATGGGTTTGTCCGTCAACCTGGCCCCAGGCAAATGCTGCATGGTCCGAAATCAGAACCGGGGATACGCTTTCAGCCAGCCTGGCCAGAGACTCAATGTGCCGGGCCTGAATGCCCAGGACAGAGCCAAGCCCAAGGGATGTGCCATGGAGGCTGACAGGATACTGTTTGGCGACATCATCAAGTATTGCCAGCGAAGCGCCGCCACTGGCAAAAAAATTCTCGGAATGCACTTCGACAAAATCGAGATCCGCAGGGGTGGCCAGGAGATCTTGGTAATGAACGTGCCGTAATCCCACTCCAACCGGCGTCCGATCTGACAACCATGTTGTACCCATCACTCCTGCCCCCCCCAGATTGCGAATGATTATGAAGTCTTGCTGTCTCGCTCCTTAAGGAGCTTTTCAGCCTCAGCCTTGAAGTAGCCTCCAAGATCCTTGCAGGTGCCTTTGGCGACAGCCTGCCACTCACCCAGGTCGTTGTCGCTTTTCGACTGTCCTGCACAGGAATGCGTGCCTGCAATGTTGGCGCAGTCGTTCTGCCCTGCCTTGGCAATGCCGTAGCATTTTTCCTTGGATGCAGCCTGGGCTGTGGAGATAGCACCGACAGACAGAGCTGCAGCGAGTCCAGCACAGAGAATGGCGTTATTTTTCATGGTCAGTTCCTTTTTTATCTGTGGGTACAGCTGCCTACCAACGACAGCTGTTCTGTATCAGGAGGCTTTTGCCAGCTGCCGGTTCAACCAGTGGCTGACATCCGCCTCAGGCTGGGCACCAACCAGCTGGCCAACAACCTGGCCTTTATGGAATAAAACCAGGACAGGAATGCCCCGGATACCGAATTGACCGGCCAGCTCCTGTTGCTCATCGACGTTAGCCTTGGTAGTGGTGATTCGACCGGCAAACTGCGCGGCAATCTTATCCAGCACTGGCGACATCATCTTGCAGGGACCACACCAGGGAGCCCAGAAGTCGACAAGGGTCCAGTCAGCTGCAGAACTCACCTGCTCCAGGTGGGTTCTGCCCTTCAATTCCAGTACGTTCATCTCAATGCTCCTAGCAAGGCAGCCCGTGGTCAGGCTGCCATGAGTTTTTACAACTGGTCAGCGGCAAAGCTCTTGATCCGCGGCCAGATCTGATTTGCGGTCTGGATATAACCGGGCTCATCGGTCAGCCAGCGCTTCTGGACGTCTTTGTTCAGATTGAGATAAAGTTTGTCACCGACAATTTTCCAGGCATTGGGATCGCCATCGAGCTTCTTCTCCACTGCAGTACCAAAGGCACAGAAGCCTCCGTACTGTGGCGCATAACGGGAAGGGTCAGCACGGAACGTGTCACGGTTCTCTCTGGATGAGAACATAAAAATGGCGTTCTTGTAGGTGGCGGTATACTGGCTGGAGCCTCTGGCCGGCTTGTCGGCGGCAAAATAGCTGACGGCGTCATAGCCATGCAGGGCAACGTCATTTTCATCCGCATTGATTTCAATATCTGCGGCGGAAACGATACCGGCGAAAGCCAGCATGGAAGCGGCAGCCAGGGTTTTAAAACGGGTTTTCAGGAAGGTCATGGTTCTTCTCCATCGGGTTGCTCATCGGTACTCGAGGTGAAGAATAACGGCTTAATTCAGGCGGTTTGGCGGCTACAGTCCTTACTTTGACGCCAATAGTCCAGACGCCCCGAAAACAAGGAGCCTGTCGGACTTAAGGAAATTTCGGCCTGAAGGTGACTACACATGGATCAATTGTCCCGCATTCTGCAGCAGTTCTCGGTATCCGCCGGTGTTTTTTACTCAGGCAGGCTTTGTGGTCTGTCTGCATTCGAGGATCCCAATGTCAGCATTGGCCATATCCACCTTCTGAAAAGTGGTTGCCTGAAGATCCAGGAAAAAAACAAGGAAACACTCAGCCTGACCGGGCCAGCCCTGCTGTTCTTTCCCAGGCCAACGCCTCACAGAATCTCGGCGGAAGAACAGGACAATGCGGAAGTTGTTTGTGCCTCCGTGGATTTCAGCTCCGGAGCTGCCAGCCCTGTGGCCAGCTCCCTGCCATCGGCAATCTACCTGTCACTGAAAGAGAATGACCGCCTTGGCACAGCTGTGCAGTGGTTGTTTGAAGAGGCGTTCGAAGAACACGACGCACGGCAGATAATGATGGACCGCCTCTGTGAAATCCTGATCGTGCAGCTGCTACGCCATGTCATGGCCTCCGGTCAGGTCGACAGCGGCATGCTGGCCGGTCTGGCCCATCCGCAGTTACGCCGTGCGGTTGAAGCCATCCATAACGCTCCGGAAAAAAACTGGTCGCTGGTTGAGCTGGCCGCTATTGCCGCCATGTCCCGCTCGCGGTTTGCAGACCTTTTCCGCACTGTTCTTGGACAAACCCCTGGTGAATACCTGACAGGCTGGCGCGTGGAACAGGCCAAGAGATTGCTGAAAAAAGGCGAGTCCGTTGGCTGGGTGGCAAATGAAGTGGGCTACGAGAATGCTTCAGCACTGGCCCGGGTATTTCGCAAGAAGACCGGTTTTTCCCCAAAAGAGTGGCAAAGGCAAGTCAACAACTCATCATTACAGGCGTGATTCCGGGCGATTCAACAGCAGCAGAAAAAATACTCTCCCTGCTGTTCTCCGGTTTTTGCTGGGCTCCAGTACATGGTTTCAATGAGTTTGACGTGTAGGTCGGATTAGAATGGAAAATTCGTAATCCGACATGGATCGCCGAAAATATTCAGCCCTGTGGCGCTTGTAACGGCATGTCGGATTACGGGCAAAGCCCTAATACGACCTACGGGGACTGAAAGACGACCGATAGTTTGTTGCAGTTGACTCTTGCTACCATTGAACCATCATTGCCAGGAGTCAGTGATAATGGGTTGTGCAGTCGAGTCCTGATAGTCGGATTTATGCTTGGTCTGGTGCTACCCGTGGTGGGCTTGTTCATCGGATTACAAGTGTCGCCAGCCCTGGCCAGGCTGCTGCTATGGCCCGTTTCTTTGCTGTCAGGTGTTACAGGAGTGATTCCAGGGGATTCGACGACAACAGAAAAAGTGCTCTTCCTGTTCTTCTCCGGCTTATGCTGGGCACTGGTGTTCTACATTCTCAATAGTGTGATGGAGTCATTCAGAAAGTAGCAGGCTGCCGGATGACAGCCAGCCTTAGCTCTCTGGCATCAGATGTCTACGACGTCAAATGGAACCACAGGGTTCACATCAGCCTCGTAATCAACACCTTCTACCCCGAACCCAAACAGTTTCAGAAACTCTTCTTTGTACTGCACATAATCGGTCAATTCAGCCAGGTTCTCATTCGTCAGCTGAGGCCAAAGCTCCTGGCAATGAGCCTGGATGTCGTCACGCAACTCCCAGTCGTCCAGTCGCAGGCGGTTGTTGTCGTCCACTTCCGCTGCAGTACCGTCAGTTTTATACAGGCGCTCGCGGAACATACGGTTGATCTGCTCGATACAGCCTTCATGCACACCTTCTTCGCGCATCTTCTTGAAGGCCATGGCGATGTAGAGCGGCATGACTGGAATTGCTGAACTGGCCTGGGTCACTACACTCTTTAGCACAGCGATATTGGCTGAACCATTGATACCTTTCAGCTGACTGTCGATAGCGTGTGCCGCACGGTCCAGGTCTTTCTTGGCTTCACCCAGGGCGCCATCCCAGTAAATCGGCCAGGTGATTTCTGTACCAATGTAACTGTAAGCCACTGTCTTACAGCCTTCAGCCAGAACACCGGCCTCTGACAGGGCACTCATCCAGAGTTCCCAGTCCTGGCCGCCCATTACGGTTACTGTCGCTGCTACTTCTTCTTCAGTCGCAGGCTCCACAGAAGTTTCGAACAGGGCATCCTTATTGGTGTCCACAGCGGTGGCTGTGTATGTCTGCCCCATAGGCTTCAGTACAGAGCGAATGACTTCGCCGCTATCGGGCAGTTTTCTGACAGGAGAAGCCAGGGAGTATACAACCATGTCCACCTGCCCAAGGTCTTCCCTGATCAGGTCAATGGTTTTGGCCTTGGCTTCGTGGCTGAAAGCGTCGCCATTCAGGCTTTTTGCGTACAGGCCAGCTTCATGGGCCAGCTTTTCAAAAGCAGCGGAGTTGTGCCAGCCGGCCGTGCCAGGCTTTTTCTCACTAGCCGGCTTCTCAAAGAAGACGCCAATGGTAGAGGCATTGCAGCCAAAGGCTGATGTGATCCTGGACGCCAGTCCATAACCACTGGAAGAACCAATCACCAGAACCCGCTTCGGACCATTAGCCACCTCTCCCTGAGCTTTGGTAAAGGCAATCTGCTCCCGGACGTTCTGTTCACAGCCCACCGGGTGCGTGGTGGTACAGATAAATCCGCGAATCCTTGGCTTGATGATCATGTCTGGCCTCTGTGTCTGATTTACCGGTCGGCTTCCTGCAGGGCGAGGAATGCCATGGTGTCTGGATAACAGACGCCAAGCTTATCCAAATCTGCCAGCAGGGAAAAGCTCGCTGGGTTGGGATATTGCTAACTTTGTTGTTGATTTGTAATCAGCGGGTATACATCCAGTCCTGGCTCTCAATTCGCAGAGGTCTTTGCCCGATGGACTCTTCACGCAACAACAGGTGGACAGGCATTGCGAACGAACGTTAGTTCGTATACCGTGGACAAAAAAAACAACAACTGCCGCACAGGAGTGTTTATGGGACTTCGCTGGGGGCCCTTTACCGCCCGTATTCCGTTTGTTCACACCAAATTCTTGCTGCCAGAATTCCTGCAGGGGTTAGTGGTGGGCGCCGCCACCGGCCTGGCTTTGGTGCCATTGCTCACCAACTTCTTCGGCCTGACCTTCGAAGAAGCAGTGGCGATGTCCATGCTGCATTTCTTTTTGATCGCCAGCGCCCTTATGTTATTTGGGGAACCCTACAGCCCCGGCTGGATCACCCCGGCTCTGCCTTTCACCCTGGCGTTTGTGCTGTCGGAACAGTTTCCCGGTGCCGCCGACAAGTTCCAGGCCATGACCGCGCTGGCCATTGACCTGGCAGCAGTATTATTGATTCTGGGTATAACCGGTCTGGGAGCAAAGCTCAATCGCCTGGTTCCCGATGTGTTGAAAGGCGGCATCATTCTCGGTGCGGCTCTGGCGGCATTTTTGAAAGTGCTGGATTTCGAGGACAAGACCAACGTCTTCAGCACACAGACCTATGCCGCCGTGGTGGCGCTGGTAGTTTCCCTGATACTGGCGTTTTCCGAGCCTCTGGAAAAACTGAAACAACGTCGTGCATGGGTGGCCAGACTGGCCAGTCTCGGACTGTTTCCCGGTCTGCTGCTGGCGGCGCTGGTGGGCTACATGGCTGGCGAAATTCAGTATGACATCACCTGGGGTATTCTGGTGCCACCATTCACCAGCCTGTGGGAAAAGGTTTCACCTTTCTATATTGGCTGGCCTTCGCTGGAACTTTATCTGCAGTGTCTGCCCCTGGCCCTGATCACCTACATCATTGTCTTTGGCGATCTGGTGACCGGCGAAGCGATTGTCAAAGAGGCCGGCAGGGACCGCCCGGATGAACTTGTGGAAATCAATCACACCCGCTCACACCTGGCGCTGTCGATCCGCAACTTTGTCATGGGCATTATTGCCCCTTTCTTTCCCACCCAGGGTCCGCTCTGGACTGGTGTTCAGGTCGTCATCCTGCAGCGCTGGCGGCAGGGGCGCAACCAGGGCCGCAGCCTGTTTGACGGCATGTCCTCCTATTACATCTGGGGCTTGCCGCTGATGTATTTCCTGCTGCCAATGGTGACAGCACTGAAACCCCTGATGGACATAGCTTTAATGATGACCCTGCTGCTGACCGGTTTTGCCTGTGCTCATGTAGCGCTGATGCGTGTCAGCACCATGGCTGAGCGTGGTGTTGTTCTGCTTACCGCCGTAGCCCTGACGCTATTTGAACCCTGGCAGGGGGTGTTGGCTGGCGCGGTGTTTACCCTGTTGCTGGTGGATCTGAGTGGAAAAGGCAAAGAGCCGTCCGTAGCTCCGGAAAAAAATGCTGAATCCACCCCTCAACAGTGAAAGTTAACCCTTTCTGACAGACCTGTATTCATCCCGTTGTTAACCCTTCCAAGGCGAAGGTGACAACGGGATGACCCTTCTCCCGCTTCCCTCAGTGCGCCCCCCACAATGGTTTTGATGAGTGAATACGATTGTATTTTTCATCAGCCGTCACAAGTGACTCAGCCAATATCCCTAGGAGCCTATATGGTCCGCCCCGTTTTGCAAGAGCCTGTTTTGTTGATTTGCAAACAAAAGTAACTGCAATCATATATTCGGCCTGTTAGTGAGGCGTTAACCTCTGGCCCTGATGGGAATCCGCGCAACCTGTCCTTATCA
>JBPCXN010000062.1:0-11395 GCA_051008495.1 Endozoicomonas sp.
ACGGTAGGTCTGCAAGAGACAGGATGAAAACTAGCAGAGCACGTACAAACACGCAACCGGAACGCTCTGCGCGTTCCCGCCTTATATCACCGCCCGATTGGGCGATGCTTTACGGCAAATTTGGTAACCTGATCCGGCCGACAAGGTTATTTTGCCTGTTCCAGCAGGGTCTGGGCTTCCTGCTTCTGTTCGTCGGAGCCTGACTCCAGCACTTCCTGGAGAATATCCCGGGCGCCTTCCTTGTCTCCCATATCGATATAGGCGCGTGCCAGGTCGAGCTTGGTGGCCGCTTCATCATCGTCAAACAGGAAGTCCAGGTCATCATCGTTCAGTGCCGATTCAAGATCCGGCAAACCTTCAGCTAAATCAGCGCCCGCCTCCGATGACTGTTCCTTGTCGTCTGACAGTGCCAGATCATTGTCATCCAGAGCTGCCGGTGCAGCAGTCTCTTCACCTTTCTCTGAAGCCGTTTCTGGCAGTTCCAGGTCGCCCAAGTCCAGTTCCGGAAGGTCATCACCTGCCACCGGAGCATCATTGTCGAAATCCAGGTCGTCAAGCTTAAAGTCCATACCGTCAGAATCGCTGACTTCAGCATCGGGTGCAGCTTCAGCAGTCGTTTCGTCAAAATCAAGACCGTCCAGATCAAATTCGACCGCATCATCTCCGCCCTCTGCTGAAGGCACTTCGGCATCCTCATCCAGATCACCAAGATCCAGGTCTCCCAGATCAAAATCCAGTTCCTCAGCCTGGTCCACCTCATCGACAGACTCTTCATCAAGATTGATCAACCCGCCAGAAACCCCGGATGCGCCGACAAAGGCATCCGCCGGGAACCTGGCTTTATAGGCATCAGCCTGCTGCAGCACTTTCCTGTCACCCAGTTCTTCAAGACCGGCATAGACTTTCAGGAAACTCTCAATATCATTGTTTTCCGCATGCACCTCCAGCAGCTTGAGCCTCAGGTCTGCTCTTTCAGGTTCTGCGTCAATGGCCTTGCCCAGAAGTTCTACAGCCTGGGGGAAGCGGCCATAGGCTATGTAGATATCCGCCTCACTGATGGCATCTTCAGTCTGCTGAACGGTCTCTTCATCAAGCTCATCTTCCTCATGCTCATCCTCCTCTTCCAGCAGGCTCTCATCAATTTCCAGTGACTCGTCCAGCTCCAGTTCCTCTTCCGGATCTTCGTACACATCATCCGGCTGGACAGAAACTGCCACTGACTCCTCTTCATCCTCTTCCTCGAAGTCGAAGGCCTGCTGCTGTTTCCGACGGCGATAGAAGAACAGGCCGGCAATAAGCCCGAGTGGGAGCAGGCCCGCCAGAGCCAGAAGCAGAGGGTTCCCCAACAGGAAACCCAGGAATGTGCTATCCGGGTCAGAGGACTCGTTATTTGGCGGACGATCAGAATTGATCGGTGTACTGGAATGAGTGATGACAGTACCCTGCTGCATGGTGGTCAGCTGATCATCCTTGAGAGTAATCAGTCGTTTCAGGGTGGCGATCTGCTCATCCAAATCCTTCAGGCGACTCTTCAGTTCTTCATTTTCCCGGCTGAGTTCATCGAGCTTTTCCCGGGTCAGCGCCAGCTCCCCTTCCAGGGCATCGGTCTTAGCGCTGGACGTGCCACCGCCGAGGTCCTGCCCTTCGCCAGCAGAGCTGTCTGTACCCACTATTGAGAGCTTGCCTGATGGGGCTTCTCCCTGGGGAGATTCTTCCGTACGGGTTATACGGGTGGCGTCCAGCTGTTCCAGTGTCGCTTGCCAGTCACTGTTCTGACGCTCCACCTCTCTGATGGCGTCACGTGCAGGAATGGCTGCAACCTCTTCTCTCTCAGGTACACGCAGAACCTGCCCCTGTTTCAACAGATTGATATTGTCACGGATAAAGGCTTCAGGGTTTTTACGCTGGATCGCCAGCATGGTCTGCTGAATACTCAGGTCGCCACCGGGGCGAACGCTGCGGGCGATACTCCACAGGTTTTCATTAGGCTGCACCTGGTAGCGCTCCTGCCTTGCCGGCTCCGGTGCAGATGTTACGATCCGCGCCGGCTCAACCTGTCTCTGAACACTCTGGGATTGCTGGCTCCGGGGTTCCGGTTCTGGCCGGTATGGCTGTTCCGGAGCCGGTAGATAGCTCTGGCTGCCGCGCTTATCAAAGGGATTCTGCGAAGCGGGACGGTCGCTCGCATTGCCATAAGGCGCTGTAGTCGCTGGTCTGACAGCCTGTGCAGGCTGCTCACTGAATGTCGGCGGGTCCAGCAGCAGAGTGTATTCCCGTAACAGTCGTCCACTGGGCCAGTGGACTTCCAGCAGGAAATTGAGAAACGGTTCCTGGATGGGCCTGGTGCTGGTCACCCGGATATAACCAGTGCCATTAGGGCTGATCTCTGTTTTGAATTTGAGACCCGAGAGGCTGTAGGGCCGGTCAACAGCGGCCCTGAGGAAATCGGTGCGACTGGCGAGATTCGGCAGAATCTCGTTACGGGTCAGGTCCCTGACTTGCAGCAGCTCAATATTGGCATCCAGGGGCTGATTCAGAGACGAGTTCAGCCGAACTTCACCCAACCCCAGCGCACTGACATAATCCGAGCCAAGCGTCCCGGCCACCGCCATCGCCACTACAAGCTTTTGCAGTCTCATTATGAATCCTTGTTATCTGCGAGTACCGTCTAACCCGCCCCGGCGTGAAGAAAAAGCCTCGACATCCCCCAAAATATTTTCAGCCTGTGCGAGCCCAAGCCTTAGGTGTAACAGGCATGGGCTCGACCAGTTATCTTTCCCACAGGCTAAGTCGAAGCGCCGGAGTCAGTGGATAGTCTGATATTGACCCGAATATGCCGATCTCGAAAAGACGCTAGACAGTATGCTGAGCCTAAGGGACTATCCCAGAGCTATCCCAGAGGCTAAGTTATCATTTTAAAAAGTCTTTTAGCAATATTTCTGCCAGCTCAATACTGTTAATTGCCCCACGCTTCAGGGTATCCGCCACCAGCCAGAAGCTCAATTGCTCCGGAAAAACCGGATTCTGTCGTATACGTCCGACCATGACCTCGCCGGAGAGGCTATTATCACCGGCCAGGGCTTCCACCGTGGGAATCTCACCTGCGGGCAGCACCTGAACGCCATCGACAACAGTAAGCAGGTCGCGGGCAGTGTCAGAATCCACTGGCTTATCCAGTTCCAGGTGAACTGACAGGCTGTCTCCAAAAAACACCGGAGCCCGCACACAGGTTGGGCTGACCCTGATATTCTGGTCGTCCAGCACCGCCATGACATCGTCAATAATTGCCAGTTCCTCCGTGCTGAAACCGCTTTGTTCAATCTCCCCAACCTCAGGCAACAGGTTGTAGGCAACACGCTGGGAGTAAAGGGATTTTTTAACCGGCTTACCGTTCAGCAGGTCTACAGTCTGCCCCCTGAGTTCAGTGATCCCGTCGTTACCGGAACCGGATACTGACAGACAGGCAGTAACGCTCACAGAATCAATACCAATGGCTTCCTGAATGGGCTTCAAAACAGGCAGCATCAGGGCAGCCGGACTGGAAGGCACTATCAAGTGCTTCCCTTCGACAGCGTCAGCAACCTGCTCAGGATTTACCGATGCCAGAATGGCTGAGGCTTTACTGACGTTGAGCGAGCCATCAATAACCAGGCAGCCGGCCTCAATCGCGTTATCGACAATGGCTTTGGATAGCGGACAATGGGCGGGTATGAACAACAGGTCAGCATCAACAAAGTTGAAACCGGCGGCATTCAGAACATCGAGTTCCTCGCCTTTGAAACTGACACTGGCATCCGGGTCAGGGCTTTCAGCCAAAGGGTATAGAGTCGCTACAGGAAAGTTTCGCTCATCCAGCAGGCTTAACAGGGCTTCGCCCGCCAGGCTGCCAGCATCATAAACGGCAATATCCAGATTTCTGTTCATGGGTCTCACACAAGAGGTGGCTGTTTTCAGCAATTCTGCCGTAGTAACGCTGAAAACAGCAAGCTACAGGGAGGTGATGGCAGGCACTTTATCAGAGAGCTGTCCGTTATTTTTTGAACCTGGCTGCGTATACATTTTCTTTTTCACTTCGCCATATCGGTTTGCCTGAGGTATCCCGCCGCCAGTGCTCTACCTTAGGCCGGAGATAGTTAAGCATCAAAACTTTCAACCGATTGCCTTCAAAATCTATTAAGGTAGTATAGAAATCCGAATGAGATTGACTGTCAAAGACCTGGTAAGTGGTACCAGTTGCATAGTTTTTCTCTACTTGTACATTTATTATTTTGGCCATGATCAGCCCATCGATATGCGGTGTATCGCCCAGATATTTCTCACAGCTGAGACAGGGACCTTTATCTTCCGCATTCCCAACTTCTCCGACCCACGCCCGGCATCGGTAGCGGCCTTCTCCCCTCCTGGAACAATCAAAAGCAACACGTTTCACCATTTCATTAAATTGGTTCATATGCACCCAACATCCCTGAAAAGGATTTTCCGGGTTCCAGGGTGGACAGGTCGTCTGGTAGACACCCTTTGCCTCTGGATGCCAGACAACAGCAGGCTTTTCTCGATTAAGAACGGTTTTGGTCACAACAGTTGTGCCTTCAGCAGCTTTATCACCCTGATCTTTACCTGGGGGTGCAGAATAATAGAAAAATGAAGCTACTGAATGTAAATAACTGACTATCCCGCCGAGAATGCTGTAAGTACTGGTTTTGTGCACTTCCCCTGTTGAACTCCCGGCTTTTGAGGGTGCTTTTGCAGGCTTACCAGCGCCCTGCCCCTCAGACTGTTGATTGCCGGATTTGTTTTTTTCACCATCACCGCCATTATCAGTCACAGTATCATTACCTTGTGCAGATGAACTCTCTTTAAGCGGGACATACAGGAATATTTTGTCGACGCCATGATCACTTAAATCCAGTTCAAAACTCTCTTCAATGGCGTGTTCGCGCCCAAGCGTCTGAGTGAGGGCATCCTTCTGAGACTTAGGTTTCGGGGTAAAATGAGAATTTCCTTTCAGCTTCTGGTTAAGATGCCCGGCCATCCTGCCCTTATCAGGAGAATGCTCACCTCCCCCTTTGAAGTAGAGGCGCTTATCCAATTCTATCTGGCGATCTTCAAACCTGTTCACAAAACCTTTTTCCCAGCGCCTCTGGAGTTCCTGATTCTCCAGATTTCGGATAGCTTTCTGTATGGCGGCCAGGTTTTTGTCATTACCGGATAGCCATTCCCGCAACAGCTCTTCATCTCTGATCAGGCCACCTTTAACAACCAACAAGGCAGGCGCTGAGACAGACCGCCCGGTTTCTACCAGTATCGACCATGGGTTAGGTAACGGGGGGGAGACAGCAACAACCAAACTCACTTCCGACAGCTGCCCATAAACCGTAACAGTCAGTGGGTATTCTTTTGGTGGCCTCATGCACCGAACTGACTGATGTGATGCAGCGTAACAGGATTCACTATCACCGATCAGTCTGTTGTCCACTGAGATATTACTGTTGAGGAAAAAGTTAAGTGAATAATCTAAAGTGTGCTCTCCAGCGGCGACGAAATGGATTTTCGTCTCTTCGGGAGAGGGCTGGAACTTATCATCCAGGATCGGAATTTCAACAGCTGGTGGAGATTTAAACAGGGGTACAGCGATCGCACCTGAGAAGTCTGCGACGCTTCCCATCTGACCATATAAGACCGTCGATTGAAGAAAAATCAGGGCTTGTAAGACAAGAGACGTCAGGAGCACCAGCCTGCTGCCGGATGAAGAGGAGATTGACATAGCAGAATTCCCGCGGAGGAAAATTACTGACAACTAATCATAGACCAGTTACAAACAGTCAATATTCCCCTCCAACAGTCTGACGGCCGATCACAGCCAGTCAATCAATCAGAAGGCCTGACGGACGCAAGCTTGAAGTGAGCCCTGGCCTGGGCGACTGGCGCTTCCCTGCGGCTTTGCCAGGCAGTGATGGAGACATTGGCGACACGCGTGCCCTGACGAAGCACATCACAGACGACAAAGGTGTCCTTTAGTTTGGCCGACCGCAGATAGTCCAGGGAAAAGTCAATGATCTTCGGCGGCCTGGGCTCATCCATGAACAGCATCAGGTGCATGGCTGCAGACATCTCCATAAACCCACCGATGACGCCACCGTGAATAGCCGGCAGCATCGGGTTACCGATATTGGCTTTATTGGCGGGAAGAATAAACAGTGCGTCGTCCCCAAGAGACTGGCAGCGCATCCCTATCTTCCTGGCATAGGGAAGGCTTTGGGTAATGGCGCTGTAATCACGGCTGTCACGGGCTTTCAGCAGGGCTTCGTTTAAAGGAAACTGATTATTCATGATGACTGACCTTTCTCCCATATGGCGCTGGGCCCACGACGCATGAAAGTACCAACAGCATGGATGAAGGGATTATCTCGATCCGTCTGATAAGCAATGCCGCGGGTAAACATGACGGACCTCGTCACTCGATAGACCTCGGCAAAAGCCCTTACGGGCTTGAAGGGTTCCGGAAGCCCCAGGTGATCAATACGCAGGTCCAGGGTGGGGCAGGGTTCAAACTCCTTCAGCCTGGTATAGGTACTCATGCCACAAGCGGTATCCAGTAACGTAGTGATAGCCCCCGAATGCATGATGCCACTCCTGGGGTTGGCTTCCAGTTCTTCGTTATACGGCAGCTCAATGACAACACCGGCATCTGACGCTTCCAGCATGACCATCCCAAGCTCTTCACAGTGAGGAATAGCGGAGAGTATCAGCCTGCCCCTTTCCCTGACCTCTTCTTCAGATTTCATGGTATCAACTTCTTTATCTGAGTTATGAAACGCCTTATACCACAATTTAAACGCTTGTTTAAATCGACACTGGGCGTCACTGGCTGGATAACCGTTTCCAGAGTTAGACGGCAAAGGAAGATTTCAGATATATGATTGGATAATATAGATCATAGATCTTCACATGAACGTCCACGGATTCAAAAGCCCAGCAGGCTCCGGCGCTGGTGCACGGGAGCCAGTGGTTGTAGATACACTTGGTCAGACAAGGATATCCAGCATTCTGCGAAGTGGCTCAGCAGCACCCCAGAGTAACTGATCACCCACGGTGAAGGCAGACAGGTACTCTGGCCCCATGTTCAGCTTGCGAAGGCGCCCCACGGGGATGCCAAGATCGCCGGTCACAGCGGCAGGCGTCAGCTGTTGCATGGTCACCTCTCGGTCATTAGGCACCACAGACACCCAGTCATTAGCCGAAGCAATAATGCCTTCAACATCTGCCATGGGCACATCTTTACGCAGTTTGATGGTCAGCGCCTGGCTGTGGCAGCGCATGGCGCCGATACGCACACAGACACCATCAACTGGAACAATACCTTCAGAGGCAAGACCGAGAATCTTGTTGGTTTCCGCCTGGGCTTTCCATTCTTCACGACTCTGGCCGTTTTCCAGCTGTCGGTCGATGTAGGGAATCAGACTGCCAGCCAAAGGTACGCCAAACTCGCTCTGGGGCAGGTCAGGGCTTCTCAGCAGGTCAGATGTTTTGCGGTCAATATTCAGAATGGCACTGGCAGGATCAGCCAGCTCATCAGCAACATTGTCACGGATACAGCCCATCTGGGAAATCAGCTCACGCATATTGCGGGCACCGGCACCACTGGCGGCCTGGTAGGTCATGGCACTGACCCACTCCACCAGGTCATGACGGAACAAACCACCAACAGCCATCAGCATCAGGCTGACAGTACAGTTACCACCAATAAAGTTCTTCACCCCGGAATCAATGGCCTGATCAATGACATCACGATTGACCGGGTCAAGAACAATGACACTGTCGTCATTCATACGCAGGGACGACGCAGCATCCACCCAGTAACCGTCCCAGCCACTGTCGTGTAACGGCTGAAAGACCTTGCCGGTGTAATCGCCACCCTGGCAGGAAATAATGATGTCCATCTCTTTCAGGGCATCTATAGAGAGGGCATCCTGAAGAGCCGTGACCGGTTTTCCGACATCCGGACCGGGCTGCCCATGCTGGGAAGTGGTAAAGAAAACCGGGTCAATACCGGCAAAATCGTTCTCGGCCATCATGCGTTCCATGAGCACCGAGCCGACCATGCCGCGCCAGCCAACAAAACCTACTTTTTTCATAACTGCAAATCCCCCAATTTCCAACAACTGTGCAAGCGTTACAACGCCAGGCTGGATACAACCGCATCGCCCATCTCAGTGGTGCTGACTATACGACAACCTTCCGAGGCAATATCACCAGTGCGCAGGCCCTGATCGAGCACATCACTGACCGCTTTTTCGATAGCGTCAGCCGCAGCAATTTCACCCAGTGAATACCTGAGCAGCATGGCCAGAGACAGAATCTGCGCCAGCGGATTAGCCTTGCCCTGCCCGGCAATATCCGGGGCGGAACCGTGAACCGGCTCGTACATGCCCTGATTCGCTTCGTTCAGGGAAGCAGAGGGCAGCATACCGATAGAACCGGTCAGCATGGCGGCGCAATCACTGAGAATATCCCCGAACATGTTGCCGGTGACCATCACATCAAACTGCTTCGGCGCTCGAACCAGTTGCATGGCGGCATTATCCACGTACATATGGCTCAGTTCGACGTCAGAATAATCAGCACCCATACCCGTCACCAGTTCACGCCAGAGCGCAGTCACTTCGAGAACATTGGACTTGTCAACAGAGCACAGACGACCGCCACGTTTCTGCGCAGCTTCAAAGGCGACTTTGGTTATACGACGGATTTGGGATTCGCGGTAGACATAGGTGTTATAACCTTCTCTCTCGCCATTATCCAGTGTCCTTACACCACGGGGCTCACCAAAATAAATGCCACCTGTCAGCTCGCGGACAATCAGAATATCCAGCCCTGCAACCAGCTCTGCCTTAAGGCTTGAGGCTTCCGCCAGTTGTGGGAACAGCATGGCCGGCCGCAGGTTGGCGAACAGATCCATTTCTGAACGGAGTTTCAGCAGCCCCCGCTCAGGACGATTCATCATGGGCTGGTCATCCCATTTCGGGCCACCCACTGCGCCAAAGAGAATAGCATCGGAAGCCCTGGCCAGCTTCAGTGTCTCGTCATCCAGGGGCACACCGTAAGCATCGATAGCGGCGCCACCGACAAGACCTTCTGTCACCTCGATTTCCAGACCGAATCGAGCCTTGACGGCATCCAGAACTTTCAAGGCTTCTGCAACAATTTCAGGGCCGATGCCATCACCCGGAAGGGTTAAAATCTGCTTACTCACTTCCCTTATCCTTTCTTCAGTTATTAATAAGTACCTAACCAATTGCATTCGCATATTCTGGACGGCGGCTTTTTCCAGCCTTCTGCGTTCCAACTCTCGTTGGTAAGAGGGTTACGTAGCTAAGGCTACGCGCCCGACATTGCGCCTTGAAGGCTGAAAAAATCCACTCGCCAGAATATTGCGAAGCAACTGGTTAGGTACTTAATTGAAAAGCTTTATTGCACGGCGTCAAAAAGCCACGGGCTGTTTTCCCTGTGCCTCTGTTCAAAGGCTCTGATACGGTCAGCCTGCTCCAGTGACAGGCCAATCTCGTCCAGCCCGTTGAGCAGGCAGTGACGACGGAACTCTTCAATAGAGAAGGAGATTTCCTCACCATTGGGTTTTATCAGCGTTTCACGTTCCAGGTCCACTTCCAGCTGATAGCCTTCAGAGGCTTCCACCTCCCGGAACAGGTCATCCACCACCTCGTCCAGCAAAGTAATAGGCAGAATGCCGTTTTTGAAACAGTTGTTGTAGAAGATGTCGGCAAAGCTCGGTGCGATCACGCAGCGGAAACCGTAGTCGTCCAGTGCCCAAGGAGCGTGCTCACGGCTGGAACCACAACCAAAATTCTGCCTTGCCAGCAATACAGATGCGCCCTGATAACGAGGAAAATTCAACGGGAACTCAGGGTTTACAGGTCTCTTTGAACAGTCCTGGCCTGGCTGACCTTCATCCAGGTATCTCAGTTCATCAAACAGGTTCGGGCCGAACCCCGTACGCTTGATGGATTTCAAAAACTGCTTGGGCATGATCATGTCTGTATCAACATTGGCGCGATCCAGAGGTACAGCCAGCCCTTTATGCACAGTAAATGCTTTCATCTTATGCCTCCCTGTCCATCAACGCGCATCAGCTTGCGCACATCAACAAAATGCCCCTTGACCGCAGCCGCAGCCGCCATGGCCGGACTGACCAGGTGAGTGCGACCTCCAAACCCCTGACGACCTTCAAAATTGCGGTTGGATGTTGATGCGCAGTGCTCCCCCTGCCCCAGTTTGTCAGCATTCATGGCCAGGCACATGGAGCAGCCGGGCTCCCGCCATTGCAGACCCGCCGCTATGAATACTTCATGCAACCCTTCGCTTTCAGCCTGGGACTTCACCAATCCAGAGCCTGGCACTACAAGAGCTTCCTTGACCGAGTCGGCTACCTTACGCCCTTTTACGACAGCTGCCGCTTCACGCAGATCTTCAATCCTGGAGTTGGTGCAGGAACCGATGAAGACGCGATCCACGGGGATATCTGTGATCTTCATGCCTGCTTCCAGTCCCATGTACTCCAGGGCACGGCTATAACTTTCTTCACGGGTTTCATCTGCTGCATCTTTTGGAGATGGCACCAGGGCATCGACCGGCAGAACCATTTCCGGTGAAGTACCCCAGGTCACCTGGGGTTTGATCTCTTCGCCCTTGAGAATAACCACATGATCAAAGTCGGCGTCTGCATCCGAGTTCAGATCAGACCAGGCGGAAACGGCTTTTTCCCACAACTCACCGGAAGGTGCAAAAGGCCGCCCTATGACATAATCAATAGTGGTCTGGTCAACCGCCACCATGCCGGCCCGGGCACCTGCTTCAATGGCCATATTACAGACCGTCATGCGACCTTCCATGCTCATGTTACGAATCACTTCGCCACCAAACTCCATGGCATAGCCCGTGCCCCCGGCAGTGCCAACTTCTCCGATAATGGCCAGAACCACATCCTTGGGAGTAACACCCGGGCCCAGCTCACCATCGACACGAACCAGCATGTTCTGCATTTTCTTGGCAACCAGGCACTGGGTGGCCAGCACATGCTCCACCTCGGAGGTTCCGATGCCATGAGCCAGCGCTCCGAAAGCACCATGGGTAGAAGTATGGGAGTCGCCACAGACGACAGTCATGCCAGGCAAAGTTGCGCCCTGCTCTGGCCCTATGACGTGGACTATGCCCTGTCGACGATCCTGCATATCAAACTGGACAATGCCAAACTCGTTGCAGTTTTCGTCCAGGGTTTTCACCTGGATTCTGGAAATCGGATCAGCAATGCCTTCGATGCCGCTTTCACGTTCACTGGCGGTGGTGGGAACATTGTGATCGGGAGTGGCGAGATTGGCGT
>JBPCXN010000063.1:0-25345 GCA_051008495.1 Endozoicomonas sp.
GAACAAAGGCTATCAGGCCAAAGACACCAAAATAAAGGCCCGCTGGGATCGGGTTGCTCAGGTTGGCATATCCCCAGGGACCAGTAAAAATTCTGGCCTGCCTGTATCCGTATGGCATATCAAGAACGGCGAAGTGGTAATAAATGGAAACGATAGCCCCAATAGCTACGACGACAGTAGCAAGTTCCAGTACTTGAGAGAAAAATGACCTTTCATAACGCACTAACGCAATCAGCGAAATTAAAAATAGAAAAACATAGAGACCATTTAAATAAAATCGTCTAAAGTCATCCGGCGTGTCTGCCCAGAAAAAGGAAACAACATTTAAAAGAATGAAGGCAACAGTTAATCCGTCAAGTATGGAGGGTTTATAACCAGAAAACATTTTTCTGCCATAAAACACTAAAAACAGTAATGTCGGAAACATCAGCCAAATATAGGTTTGAGCAATATGGCCGCTGTTGCTGGTTAATATTACCTGACCTGTCAGGTAGATAAATAAACCGAAAGGTATGATCCAACGAAGTATGAAATCACTAATGCGATGGGTGAGTTTGATGGTCATGTTGGGTGTTTGATATAAAGGGAAAAGGTAATTGATTTTTTGTGTCTTAATTCAATTTACAAGAATTAATTAAGGCGCAGGGTTAATGAAGTAAATTAAACTAGTTCTTAAGCATGGATGTAAGTAGGTTTTTGTAGGCATTTCTGAAATCATCTACACTGTGTCGCCTGCAGAGTGTACTGAAGTGTTCCTGACCCTTTTGTCTCACTTCTTCTTCAGACAGAGACAAGTAATACTCCATGGCTTTGGCGAGGCTGCAGGCATCCCGAACCTTGCAAACCTGGCCCAGACCTTCGACATAGGGTCTGATGGTATCAATGTCTGAGCCAATCACTGGTATAGAACCGGACATACCTTCAAGCAAGGCCAGCGGCAGCCCCTCTGTAAAGGAAGGTAGAACAAATACATCGAAGGCTTTCACATACTGAATAGCCTCGTCTTTCTTGCCTAACAAGACAACATCGTCTTCCAGTCCTAGAGACTTTATTTGGTGCTTCAGATTACTCTCTTCCTCACCGCCACCAATAATTACTACCATGGCAGACGGGTGTTCTTTTCGAACAAGAGCTAAGGCATCAATCATTACAGAGTGCCCTTTGATTTTAACCAGCCTGCCAATAGTGCCAAAGATAAAGCGATCTTTAGGAAGCTCCAGCTTTTCTCTTGCTTCTTCTCTGCTGAGCTGAATGGCAGTTGCCTGCTCAATATCAATAGCATTGTTGATTGTGACTGTGCTTTTGTCAGTCATTTTTTTGGTTGTGTTAACCAGGTATTGACGAACTGGCTCGGAGACACCTACGAAACGCCATTTCTCGTCCATGAGCTGGTTAGCCAGTTTTTGGCGATACGGTCGGTCATAGTCGCCAAATCCGTGAGCAATGCTGATACAGGCTGGAATATTCAGCTTCTTATTCAGGCTGAGCATTATGTGTGTAGGCTTAAAGCGGTGACAGATAACCGCATCAAATTGCTGCTCTTTGCAGAAACGGTATATCTTACGCATGGCAAACCAGCGACGAAAGCCTTTGAGTTCACTGCTTTTAAAATCAAAGTAAACAGACTTGGGTGCTGCGCTCAGTTTGTCATTTGCGCCTGGTTTTTCCTTTAAAAAGGCGGTAGTGACTTCAAACTGATCAGAAGGTAAGGCTTTGATGATCTGCTCTGCCAGATCCGAAGACATGACATTGTAGCGAGTTTGTAACTGCAGGATCTTGATTTTTTTCGTCACGGTAGACTGGCTGTTTAAATTTCTGTGGATGACTTTGAGCTATCTAATATGAACAGTTCGTTGGCTCTGACAGCTTTTCTGAAAAACTCATCGTTGCCATAGTCAGGCTTATACCGATTGATCAGAAGCTTCTGGAGTTGCTTTCGTAGCCACTTGCGAGGGCGAACAGGCCTTCTCAGGTCGTGATTCATTTGCAAGGCAATGAGTTTATCCCGCTGCTCTTCTTCAGAGAGTGAGAATGAAAAAGCTCCAGCTATGTTGACTTCTTCAACTGTAACAGGGGGGATTGAGGCTAGAGTCTTTGCAGGGCCAAACGGAAACTGGTCAGTTGCATCAAGGTGATTGATATAAAACAGTGTTTGTATATCATCTTTTTCCAGTTTCTTAGCCGCCTCTTTTATTGCAAGTGTGCTGTAGAAATGATCCGGGTGGCTGTCAGCTTCAGGGTGCGGTGTGACAATAGTATCTGGCTGAAACCACTGCATGATTTCTGACAGGTCATTGACCAAATGCTCCCAGCTGGCTTGTCCATCAGCATCGGAAGATAGCTTTATACTGTTAAACTCTCTAAACAGCCGGATGTCAGAGGTGTCAGCGTATCTCGACTTGAAAGCTTCTTCGGGAGAATCATGCATATCTTTTAAGTGCATGCAGAAATAGCCTAACTGGATAACCCGGTCTGTTTGAACTCCTGCCCATTGTGGTATGGCAATGCTGTCCCAGGCTCTCACTCTTCCCTTGAGTAGCGCTGCGTCAGCGGTACTTTTCTGGTAACGACTGAAGGTTTCTGGCTCCGCTTCACCTGCAGTTATGGTGATTAACATGCAATCAGTGTTTCGGTAAAGCCCGAAGGCAGCAATTTCAAGGTCGTCTGAATGAGGTGCTATAAAAAGCACTTTTTTATTGGTCAGGTCAGGCTTTTCAAAAGCCAGTAACTCAGCGCTCTCTGCTTCGAGAGAGCAATACTTGCTGTTCAGCGAGATCGAGTCTGAGTTCCCAGAGGCTTCGATGGATGGAGTCAAATTGATATATCTGAATCCAGCACAGGATCTCTCAAAATACTGCTCGAATGAGCTGGAACCTGCCACCAGTCGGACCAGCGGATCATAGATTTTACCAAGTAAACTCGCCTTCACCTTAATCTTCAGGAAGACAGAATAGTCGTGCTTCCAATCCTCTGGCACAGCCAGCTTGTTGTCGTGTATTTCCGCAGAACGCCTGTCACCCTCTGAGAATTGCCAGCTGTAATCTTCGTCAGGGCTGTAATGGATGTGATCTGCCAGTAAAACTTCGTGAGCAATATAGGCAGCGAGCAAAATAATAACCCACGCCCATAGACTGCTATAGAGGAAGCTGAGAACTCCGGCAGCAAGAACAAAAATGACAAGTGCCCGCCTGACATTCCGGGATGGCGATTGCTTATTCTTCATATTATCTCTTGCTCAGGAATCTCAGGCCGTAGCCCTACTACGGAAGCAGCTATGGATTGTTGCTCTAATGGCCTTTCGGAGAAAGGATGCGCGAAGCAATGCAGTAGGTGTCTTCTTTATTGCTTTAGCATAAAACGAGAGCGCCTGTCGATAATCTCCTGATAAATATAGAGTCCTGAAGATACCAAGATACCGCATCGTCTCATACTGGCTCCGGTAGATCAGTAACTCGTTAGGAAGGCGGTCCGGTGAGAAAATCTCGTCCACCAATGACAATCCAACTGATAATTCCAGCTCGATGTTATTTCGCATGCTGTCATCATGCTTATGTATATAGGCAATGGGTTTGTTGAGTGTTATGCATTCATAGTTAGCCAGCACATAGGAAAACATGGAGATATCTTCGACGCACCTGAAATGCTCAGGATAACGATAGTTCTGGAAAATTTTTCGGTGCATGGCTGTTGCACCATTAGCAATTGACAGTTTCTCTTCCAGTAGATAGTACCGGAATTTTTTCTCAGTATTATCAGGTAATGGTTCTCTGGTTCGCTGTTTTTTCTGGCCGTCAGCCTGAACCGAAATATGTGCCCCTATAATCATTTCCACTGACGGATTGTCATTAATAGCCTGCCTGAGAGAATCAAGGGCATTTTCAGTAAGTTCATCGTCTGCATCAAGAAAAATCAGGAAGGTGCCCTGGCTTTCATCAACCCCTCTGTTTCTTGTGGCAGCAAGGCCTCTGTTTTCCTGATCAATGACCTGAATGGAATCAGGGTGCTTATGGCGAAGCTGGTCAATAATTTCAGGAGTGTTATCAGTTGATCCGTCATTGATAACAAACAGTTCCATATCATCGCTACTCTGTGCAAGCACTGAATCAACAGCACGTGACAGGGTATGTGCATAGTTGTAGGCTGGAATAATAACGCTGAATAGTGGTGTATTCATAGACAGCTGTTTCAGGACTCCGCACGTAAACGGTTGATGATAGGGCTAAAAATTTGCATGGCAACGGGTTCTTCCAACCAGTTTCTTTCAAATCTGGCCATATCTTTCTGGTATGCTCTTTGAAATGACTCTGGCGTTTTGTACGACTGCAGTGAATCAAGATCCACCAGCATTAGCTCCTGGTTACGCACAATGAAGTTCTGGCCTTTTAAATCTCCATGGGCTATCAATGAGCGTTTCAAAGAATAGAGAACGTCGTCTATCTCTTGGGCAACCTCGGCCCACTCTGCTCTGGGTGAAGCACCCTCAGCAAAGAATTTCATACCATGGACACTGTCTACAAACTCATGAACAACATAACTCTGCTGCTTGAACGGCCCCCAGCGTTTTTCCAGCAGGGCTATGGGGCGAGCAGTACCCACGCCAATGCTCCTGAGTAATTTCGCAGCATGCCAGGTGACTGCTGCTCTGGACGGAATGACACTTCGAAAAAGGCTGTAGAAGAGCCCTTTGGAATTGTAACGCTTTATAAAAAACTGCCTGGCCTTTTCTCCTTCCCCTGCATTCACAACAGCCACAGTGGTAGAAAGTCCGGTTTTTATGACTTGCCCCCTGGCTATGTAATCATCGGGATTGGCTAGAAGGTTTTTAAGGGAGCTGGTGTTTTCATTTTCATCAATAAGCGTCAGACTTTTCCAGTTTTTTGAGTAGTGAATGCCAGCAGCAGGCTTCAGGCATTCCGATAGATGTATCTCATTTTTTTTGCGGACTTTCTGGATAGAGTCAAGGAGTTCACTGCTTGACAGGGAAGGCTCTTTCCAAGCTTGGGCGACTATGCGGTCAAAACGGGGTAAAAGCAAAGCCAGAAATTGGATAGAATCTTCAATGGCTTGAGCAGCTTGCAGGGGGAGGGAACTCTCCGGAGGCTCTGGCCACTCATTATTGACAGTAAAAAGTTCTGCAGAACTGTTACCACTGACGATATGCCCTGTCTGGTGGCACAGTCGCATCCAGCCAAGAAGCTTTGTTGCCCATTCAGCCTTGGCAGCATCTGATTCTAGTTGTTTCCAAAGCTCAAGGAGAGCCGTAACCCTATCAGACATATTACTCCCTTCCTTCGAAAAAACGCAGTAGCCTGGCGATTAGTTCCTTGTCTATAGCGGATAGTTTCCTCCCTGTATAAAGGGTGTAGAACTTCATGCGCAGGGTTTTGCTGAGGTTATATTTTCCTCGTTTGTCGAGGCAGGCCAGGTCTTTAATGATGCCTCTTTTCAGAAAAAGTGGGTGCGTGATTGAGCCCGCCGGGCAGTCAATCAGGGCAACTTTCGGATTATCTTCCTGAGTAACCAGGATATTCCGCCATTTTAAATCAGTGTGAACAAATCGGTTCTGATGCAGATTCCTGGTGAGATCAGCAACCTGCTGAATTACCTGCGTTATCCATTTCCTGTTTTTGAGCAGCGGTGAATTTTCCTCAGCCATTGCAAGAAGGTCTTTGCTGTTTTTTACTTCTTCCGTGATCATGGCTCCGCGGCTCATCACCCCCCACTTTTTCTCTTCGCCATAGGCGACTATATTGGCAGCGGGAACGCCGAGTTTGTGGAAAAGCAGCATATTTTCCCACTCAGCACGGATGCGGCTTCTGCCAATGTATTTTCTCAGCCCTTTGCCCGCACAGGTATACCGTTTGACGTAATAAATAATTCCATCAATCTCGACTTTATGAACATTGCTGCGATTGTCGCTGGTAATCAGTTCCCCACTGAGACTAAATACCTTATCAAGGGTTGAAAAGTCTTTACTGGCTTCAGAATGTTGATACTCTTTGGCAATAGTCCAGTGAGAAGAAGTAATCATAAATAGTTACAGCTAACCCTTATTTGTTCTGTGTTCAGTAGTTCGGGTGCCCGATTTTTCGCTGCATGCGTTGATAAAGTTTTTCTGCTTTGTTCTCGATCTTCCGCCACATTCTCTCAAATTTCCCAAGGGCCTCTCTCAGAGGCAAACCCGTATAGACCCTGATAAACCAATAAAGATCCCTGCGGGTGAATCCATAATCCATGGCAGAGAAATAAAGACCGGAAAGATCTTTCAGTCGCCAGCGAACCGGTAATTTGCTCCGAATCTGGGCTCGATGAAGATCTATCAGATAAAAGCTCAAATTATCAGGGTCAGGGAATGGTGATTTCGGCAGCATGAAATGACAGAGATAATAATCCCGATGGTTTATGCCGTTCTCGTGCAGGGTTCGGGTAATTTCAGCCAGCTTTTTCACCAGTGCCCGTTTCAATCTGAAGGGTGGCGGTGAGGTTTTCCACTGGTCACAGAAGTCCTCCAGGGTCCACATACCGGCCAGCTCTTCAGTGACCAGAAAGGAGTGCTGTTTTGCAGGATTCTGGCCTTTTTCTCCAAAGGCCACAGGGGTCATGGTTTTGATGCCCAGCTCATGAAGCCTGTTGAGAGCTTCCCATTCATTTCTGGCGCCCAGTACAGGTAGACGAAATCGAACCAGATTTTCAACTATCTCCAGCCAGCCTACACCCCGGTGCACTTTGGCAAAAAAACCAGAGCCATTAAGTTCAAAACGGAATGTACGCCGGGCTTCCAGGTCTCTGTAGACTTCCCCGTCCATCCCTTCCAGTAGCTGGTGAGGGTCTCTGTCCTGCCAGGCTTTTTTAAAGTCGTTTCTCAGAAAAAGAGTCTGCTGTTTCAACGGCTGGAACCCCCGGACACCCTCTCTTTACGCCTGGCCGCATCAATGATTATGTTTGCCGCACACTCTGGCATGCTGTAAATATCTTCCCGCCTGCAGAATTGAATCGCATTGGTCTGCCACTGTTGCTTTTGGTCAGACTGCAGCATCTCACTTGTGAGCTGATTCAGCTGTTCCTGTGAGAAAGGTGAACGCGCAACCTTTCCTGCATCCGCATCGGTTATATAATGTGCATAGCCACAGACATCTGTCGTCAGAACAGGCAGCCCGGCCACCATTGCTTCGAGCAATACGGTGCCGGTATTTTCGTTGTAGGCTGGATGGATCAGCAGATCTGCACCAAGAAGAAACCTTGGCACATCATCCCGGCCTGACAGAAAAGTCAGCTTGTCTGCTACTCCAAGCTGCCTGGCCAGTTCTTCAAAAGGCTTCTGCTTGTCCTGCCCAATCACAAAGAGCCTGGTCTTTTTCTTCAGGCTTTCTGGCAGTGAGGCTAGTGCCTGTACAGTTCTATCCAGCCCTTTGGTCTTGAAGCCAGAGCCGATCATAAGGAGCAACCTGTCATCGTCGTCCAGATTGAACTCTTTTCTGAACGCCTGGCGGATGACGGCGGCATCGTCCGGGCGCTGTCGATCTCTCGATATACCTGGTGGCAGCAGCAGGATTCTGTTATCCGGAGTGCCGTAATACTTCTGGAATACTGGTTTCTGCAGGCGTGATATGGCCAGAACCAGTGTGTCACTGTCTTTTGAAAAGACAGATTCTTCAAAAACACTGTAATGTCTGTAGCGGGGCGTTAGCCGGTACCACCAGCTTCGGCTGCTGTATGCCTTGTCGCGATAACAGGTATCTGCCGCATAATAAATATCGAGGCCGGGCATCTTGTTGAAGCCAATTAACTGGTCCGCAGGTTTTTCTTTTAAGGCTTCCCCGATCTGCTTCTGAAAAGAAGCCATGCGTTTGTGATTGCTGGAACCCTGGGGCGGTAGCACCTTTATATCGAAGCCTTCAGGTTTGTCGCCCTGCCAGCTGGTTGTGTATACCCTGACAGTATGCCCCTGCTTCTGGCATTCAAGGGCGATTCTCAAAAAGTCCCGCTGTAATCCACCGAATGGAAAGTATTTATACAGTGCAAAGGCCAGGATCATTGACTACTTCCATGAAGAATGGGCTCCAGTGAGCCCCAGACAAACTCTGGTGTCATTGGTGTGAATATTTCGGGCTCTATTTTTGGGTGGTCGCCAGCCGGGCATTGATCCAGTGTCAGGTGAATCTGTGATCTGCCGTAGGCTCCCACGAGGTCCGGGCTGGTTGGTCCATAGAGTGAAACTGCAGGAGTTTCCAGAGCTGCAGTCAGGTGACCCAGGCCTGTATCAACGGCCACTGCTGCTGATGCATTGACCAGCACACCAGCAACACCGGCCAGATCCAAACGGGTAAGAACTTCTGCATTAGCTGTAGACCCGGCAATCAGCTCGGCCCGCTTCTTTTCCCGGGCACTGCCCCAGGGCAAAAGCACTTTAAATCCATCAGCGTTTATCTTTCTGGCCAGATCGCACCAGTAGGCTTCAGGCCAGTGTTTGCTGGGCCAGGTCGTTCCGTGAATTAAAACGACATACGGCTCTGTCTCTGCCTTGTTGGCAGGAAACAGTTCCCCGTTCAGAAGGAAGCGGCCTTGCTCCTCTGGCAGAGAGTAACCCAGTGATTGGGCAAACAGTTTGCGAACCCGTTCAACGGCATGTTGTCCCCAGGCTACCGATTGAGGATGATCGTAGAAGCGTGCCGAGAAAGGCTCTCTGGCCGAGTGTTTGTCCAGCCCGAACTTGGGACCACAAGCCATTCTGGTGATCAGTGCGCTTTTCATCAACCCCTGTGCATCAATAACCGCATCATACTGGACAGACTTCAGTTTTTTTCGGAATGCCCGCCACTCTCCATACCACTCTCCATACCACTCTCCATTTCTGAGGGTTCGCATCAGGGATTTCCGCCAACGGCGAATGGCGACCGGGATTACACGGTTAACCGCGTTATGCCAGGAAGGAATTTCGGCAAAGCCTTCCTCCACCACCCAGTCAAACTGGATTCCGGGAATGGCGGCTGAAGCGTCTGTTAATGCTGGCAGGGTGTGAATAACATCACCCATGGATGTGGTTTTTATTAACAGGACCCTCATCAAGCCTTGATCTCCAATGGCTGTGCCGTCAGTCGATCAAGGGCTTCCAGCACCATCTCCGGTCCCAGCTTTTTCATGCAGTTCAGGTGCTCCAGAGGACACTCCCGCTTGAAGCATGGGCTGCACTCCAGTCCCAGCCACAGTTTTTCACTGTTGGTGTTCATGGGAGGAGTGTGAGTGGCTGTGGTCGAACCGTATATGGCCACCAGGGGGCGGTACAAAGCTGCAGCAATGTGCATTAATCCAGAGTCATTGCTCACTACAGCGTCGGTCTGTGACAGTAGGTCCACCGCATCGGCCAGGGTCGTTTCCCCGGCCAGATTGTAACAGCGTTCCTGAAGGTGCCCGGGGAGATAGCCGAATATTTCGCCAGTTACTTTCCGATCTTTCTCCGAGCCGAACAGCCACACCTGCCAGCCTTTCTGCAGCATAGCCATGGCGACTTCTCCGAAATAGCCTGCCGGCCATTGTTTGGAAGGACCAAATTCTGCACCTGGGCAAAGCGCCAGAGCCGACTGGTCAGTCTGTAACCGGTGACGATGCAGGGCACTATTGATGCTGGAAGCGTTGACTTGGAGTGTCGGTTTGGGCAGAGGAATTGGTAACCTGGCCTGGCCTGGATAAGCCAGCGCCACAAATCGCTCAACCATCAGTGGGTACTTTTCCTTGTCCAGTACCCGCAGGTCATTGAGCAGACCGTAGCGCATCTCCCCTCTCCAGCCAGTCCTTACCGGAATGCCGGCCAGAAAGGGCACCAGGGCGGATTTCAGAGAGTTGGGCAGAAGTATTGCCTGGTCATAACCTTCGGCCTTGAGGGACTTGGCGATTTTACTGCGGATGCCCAGTCTCAGGCTGCCATGGCTTACGGGCATATCAATGCCCTGCCTGACTTCCGGCATACGATCAATAATCGGGCGGCTCCAGCCCGGCGCCAGCACATCAATAACGGCTTCCGGGTGTTGCCTTTTCAGGGCGATGAACAGTGTTTGCGCCATCACCATGTCTCCGACCCAGGAGGGGCCGACGATAAGATACTTCACGCCGAATTGTTTTCCTTCTTCAGAAGACTGGTCCCGCAACAAAAATCCGAGACTATATTCAGTTCCAGGCAGTATATTATGGCTGACTTATCCTGAAATTCCGGCTTCAGCGACAGACCTGATTCTGTTGGGGACGTTCTGACACGCTACCGCCCGTCAGTGTGATTCAGGTCACACCGACTGTCGGGATTCAGTTTTCCATCACTGGATAAAAAAAGCGGCGCAATTATACGCCAATTATCGCAAATGCCATATCATAGAGGCAAATCAGTCAGTTACGGATTACCCCAATGCCCTTGGGGCAGTTTTGGGGCAAAATTTCAGCGATCCTGGCCTGATCCGGTGCTCTGTTCACCACGACGCCTACACATTAGCTCCCAGATTCGGTTGGCTTCACTCTGTGACTGCGACGGCATCCACTTAGCATAGGTTTTTACCAGTTGAGTAAAGTCTTTATGACCGAGCTGGTCAGCAATGTAAGCAGGATTGCCGGTTAATGACAATGTCCAGCATGCATATGTATGTCGAGTTTGGTGGAATCTGCGATGGCGAACTCCAGCTCTGGCAAGCGATTTTTTCCAGTAGCCGCTGAGTGATCTAGGAGATAGGTATGAATTCGAGCCTTTGCGGTAACACTGCGGATTAAACACAAAGCGGACGCGTGAGGATTTTGTTACGGCCTTGTCACGCTGAAAGACAGAGATTTCAGACTCGGGGAATAAAGCTGTCAATAATCTCATCTGCTTTAATGCTTCCCTTGCAGGTGGGAACAGGTCGATAGTCCGGGTTTTTGAGGTTTTGGTTAATTTGAAACCATACTTGCTCAGGCTCCTGCGGACAGTGACAGTGCCAGCTTTCAGATCGACATCCTGCCATGCCAGAGAAACCAACTCACCTGCTCGCATTCCGGTATAGATAGCGAAAGTTATTAAGTGTTTGTGAAAGTCCAATCGCAACGAAGCGATAAGTTTATCGAACTCCTTCTCTTCCAAGGGGTCAGGGATGTCCTCATCAGAATCCGTTTTGAGGTGCTTACACCTTTTGAACAATTCAAGGGCTGTATATTTATTTTCATAGGCGTAATCCAGAAAGCTACGAATGACGTCAAGCCTACCGTTCACTGTGGAGTTCTTCCGTCCTTCTTTCAGGTCTGCCCGTAAATCATCAATGTCCCCAGGCAGAAGACTGCTGACTAGTCGGTCATCACCTCCCAGCAAAGGAATGGCGATATTCAATGCAACATCCACAGCATCCATTGAAGAATAAAATAAATCGACACTGCGCGATTTTACGTATTTTTTTCTAAGGTCACCCAGGGCTATCTCCTGCACACCGTCAGACGAGATGCCGAGTTTTTTTATCATTGGGCTGTCTGGAAAACGAACTTCATATCGAAATGTGTGGGTTTTTATCTCATGGAGGATAGTAGCCCGAAAGCCTGCAGCATAGTCGATGTTGCTGTTGGTCGGTTCGATACCGAGAGATTCTCGGCATCGACGACCTTTATAAGAAAAGACAATTCTGAGGGACTTACCGTGAATGGATATGCCTTTAGGTAACGGCTTCAGACTAGTGGATTTTCTTCTACCCATTTGTTGTACTCCTCAAGGTTTATTTGTCTTCGCCCGTCCGGGCTGTTTCGCCAGATCACTCCCTGCGGCCATACGCCGTCTTCAATTTTTCTGCAGATGGCCTTCGGCGTGTAGCCGGTCATTTTTGAAAATTCAGTGGCCAGCACCCATTTAAGATTCAGGTACATACCAGCGATCCCTCAATCAAAGATGCTCTGCGTCTACATCATCCAGCGGCCTGACTTCCATGCTGATCGTCAGACGATTCGCATGCAGGATTTGGTAGTTGTTATCTACGTACTTCATATCCACCGGCTGCGCCTTAGAGATCAACTCGATCAGCTTGAACGCATGATCCTGATCGTTTGCCAGCAGGTAGTTCGTTCCCACCTGAATCACATAAGCTTTTTCGTCCATGATTGCTCTCTCCATTGTTGTTATGAGATTTGATAGAAGACGCTGCGATTACAGCGCCTTATTCAGGTCAGCAGCAGTGCTGACCGGTCCGTCGATGATTTCCCCGGTGTCCATGTCCACCACGACACCGCCCTCGTCATCCCCCAGGACTGCCGCATTATTTTGTGACAGGCCTGCGTCCAGTCGCTCATCCAGCCCGACAGCGGTCAGCGCCTCAATGGATACCGGCAGGTATTTAAATAGTCTGCGCACCACGGTCTTCTTTGCCATCTCCTCAAAGTGCGTCTTCCAGGGGCCGTCGTTTTTGGCTTTAGAGCCATCGCGCACCTTGAAGATTTCCTCCACCGGCATGTACTCCAACTGGGAGCCGCCCCCCTGGAGAGTGGCCACAGCATAGACACCCAGAACGCCACCACGGTCGCCGTTGACCTTCGGCTTGTGGATGATGCGGGTATCGGTACCATAGAGTAGGTCGAACTCATCCGCGGCATAGACCACCCGGGCGTCGATGTTAACGATATGGCCAGACCGGCGAGCCAGGGCAAGCATACCTCTGTAGCCCAGCATGAACTGGCATTCAAGGACGTTCTGTTTGCGATTGAAGAACGGGATCAGGTAGCAATGCCCCAGAGCAGAGCCAGGCTCCAGACCCAGCTGCGCCGACTGGATCACCGAACCCAGCAGGGAAACCTGCGTACACTCCCTGAGCTTGGGTGTGCGCCGGATTTCAGTCATGCACACCGTCAGCAGGCGCTCGGGAGTCAGCGGGGTATTTTCCAGCGACTGGGCAATGGTGTTTTTATTGTTGCGCAGCAGATCCTTTATAGTCAGCTGCCCTTTTTGTTTGGGTTGGGCAACCTGCTTTGCAGGCGGCTTCTTTCCAGTGGTTGATTTAGCCATAGCACGTACTCCTTATGCGGTTCCCTGTTGGGATAGAAAGCCCTCAGGCTGAGCGTCCATTGCCCAGGGCGGCAGTTCAATGGTGGTGAATTCGTCGGTATAGGCAGACCAGATACCGGACGCCTGGCACTCAGCAAACTGCAGTTTCATGACCTCCATTTCAGTGCGTCCCTGCGCCAGCATCTCCTTACTGGCCATGTACAGCCCGATGGCATAAGGGGCTTCCTTTTCAATGGCCAGCCAGGCAAAGCCATTGGCAGGCAGACCCAATGCACGACAGCCATCCAGGTACCATGAAGCCTTCTGGTGGTAGTGGTACTTCGGGATATCTTTCTGGAATTTGTCGTAGCGAGCATCAACGCAGGATTTCAGATCAAAGACGATGCCGAGGTCTTCCCGGTAGTAGTCCATGCGACCTCTGCACAGCAGGCCGGTGGCTTCGTCCTGCCAGTAGATGGATCGCTCTGCTACACCTTTGGAAAACGCCTTGGATGCTTTGGAATGAGAAGACACTGAAGCCATGACACCCTGACAGAGATCCATATCGTTCTCAGACAGGATGATGGAACGGGACTCCACCTCGGCGATGATTTGATCCCAGAAGCGCGTATCCGGAGCCACCTCCAGAATGGCCTTTTTCAGTTCGTCCTTTTTCAGCTTGCTGTAGCCAGCAATGCCGAGTTTTTTACAGTGGGCTTTCAGATGGGTATCCGCCACCGGCACCACATCAGCGTACTGTTCATCTAAAGGATTGGGAGCCAGGGTATAAGCCGACTGGAAGCGTTCAGGCTCCAGAACGGCACAATGCAGGGCTGTGCCAATTTCCAGCGCCCGTGTGCGCTTATCGCGCAAGCCGTCGAGCTTAGCCTTGCAGTGAGCCGGGGAACGGCCCATTTCGACCAGGGTGGAGGCTGATAGCCCTTCGCCACCGTGATAGTGCATTTCGGGCAGATTGTCATAGATTCCAGGTTTCATAACGACCTCCTTATCGCTTTTTTAATGAAATCATGTGTACGTTAGTATGACTAAAACAAGTTATCAAACGCATGAACGTTAACTGAAAGCAAAATAAAGAGGCGGTAAAAGCCTCTTTATTTTGCCGTCTCAGTATTGGTTAATGCAGCGGAGATCGCTAAGCGTTACCGACATAATCACGCGACCATAAATCTGACTGCAATCGCTATCATTACTGAAAACCTCAGTACGACAACGATCAATGTCATCAGGGATGATGACAACAGTGTCGCCAGATGAAGGCGTGACGCCCGATTCTACATAGAGGACATCCTGACCACTTTGAATCCAGAATCGTGAAACAACAGACTGCGACATATCGAATAAACCTCGTCCTTAAGGTTGGTCGATTATGCAAACAAACTACATGGCAACATTGCTACTGCAATCGATGGCCAAAAAATATAACTCGTCCCGCCAAAATAGCCTCAGGCATCTCCTGGTTTTTGGTTTGCGGAACAGCAAGCTCCCCACCACCAAGACAAGTAAACCTGAACTCAGACATAGCTCTTTCAGCAGGCATTTCCGGGTCGAGAGATTTCAGGTATGCATTAACACCGTCGGACACCAATAAACGAAGATCCATCATTCGACTCTCCGGGAATACAACCAGAACATAATCACCGTTTGTAAACTTCGTGACTGGGTCAAGAAAAAGTACTGCTCCTTTTTTCAGTTCGCCCCTGGCGTGTTCCAGTACGGTCGTGAAAGCCCTTTCCGAGTGCTTCACAGGACAGCGGTAGAGCATATCAATGACGGATTTTTCAAAATTGTTGTCCAGCGCAATCTCAACAATGGTGTCCCAGTGATACAGAGGCAATGGAGCACCCTGGTTGAGAATGGTAACCCCGGTTCCTCTGAGCGAGCCTACGCCGGTTTCAAGCCAGTTAGGATCAACATTCAGAACCCTGGAGATTGGAAGGATATAAGTAGACTTACTAATGCGCCCTGACTCGATGTCGTTAATGCTGCTTTGACGAGACCCCACAGCTCTGGCCAGTTCAGATTGGCTCAGACCTCGCTCCGTGCGAGCGACTTTAAGACGATCACCAAGCGTTGACATATACACTCCTTGTGTAATCAAACATGCAGCCTGTGTCGCATTCAAACGATGCAAAACCACAAGCTACGCAACCACGTTAACAACATTCAAATGAGCAATTCAAGCCTTCAACGGGAAAAAACTTTACCGCTCACTTAAAAATAAAAAACAGGTTGAAAATAATTTTATACATGTACTATCTTTTAATTCAAAGTCGAAAGAAGGGGTTTTTCGTCTTATAGCTACTTTTAAACGTTAGAAAATCAAATAAATAAACGGATATGGAATAGCAATGGAAGCTACCCTGACCAAACAGCTGACCGCCAAGAAAGATATCGTCCAAATTGTCAATCGCTACCCAGGCAGCACCTGCGCAGAGTTGGTCAACATCACTGCGTTCGACACGGAAGACACAATCCTCTCTCTCATCGAAGCGCATGGAGCAGGAGTAATCCGAAGAGGTCCGTCACGTTTCTGCCATCAGCGGAAAGTGAATTCCGATACCTGGTGGCCAGCAGAGTGAACGTCACCATCAGCATGCTGGACATGCCCATCACCTACATCACCCCCCGGATCTGGAAACGGCGAGCACGATTAATCGGGCAGAACAAACACGTCGCCCGTTATGGCGCACAGCGATGAGCAATGAACCTGAGATCGTCGAGCTGCTGGGACTGGAGAAAACCCTGCAACTGGAGCAAGTACTGGGCGGACAGCGGAAATACATTGCAGCGAATCCCAGCGAGCGTTCCCCCATAGTCAGGGTGATTGGCATGGACGCCGCCCGGCGATTGGCTACCCGGTTCGGGGGCATGCTGTTGTATATCCCCCAACACCTGGCATCAAGAGTACGCAACCAGGAGATCCTTCTGGCGGTCTGGGCAGGCGAGCATAAGCAGGCCATCGGCCATCGGTACGGGCTGGTGGAGCGAACCATACGCAAGATCGTCCAGGGCGAGTGCAACGCCCAGTTCGGCCAGAGCTGCCGCCAGCTACGTGCCCAGGTTCAGGGATACAAACGGGAGCAATGTGATGACAGGGAACGTCAACGACCAGCGACTCAACCAGGTGGAAAAGGACATAGGGATTCTTCAGCACCGGGTGGATGAGCTGGAACACACACCACCGCGAGTGAACACTCTGGAGAATACCGTCAGCCAGCTGCAGGTGCAGTTCAAAACCATGAACGAAGACCTCGAAGAGATCAAAACAGAAGGCAGGGAAACCCACAGCCTGGTACAGGAGTTGGGAGAAGACGTAAGACGGCTGTTTTTTATTGGCGTGGTGGTAGCCGGCATCGCCAGTCTCCTGCTCACCGGCCTGAAAATTTACGATACCTGGAGCAGCATCCAGGAGCGAAGCAGCACAGTGGAGGTGCGGCAATGAAGGTCATGCAACTGCACGACATCAGGGGCTGGCGTAACCACAACCCAGGGAGCATTCGGCACGGCAACATATGGCATGGACTGCGAACGGTTCAGACCGACGATGACTTCTGCCAGTTCATCTCACCCGAGTTCGGCATACGCGCCATGTCGCGCACCCTGAACACTTACTACAGCAAGCATGGCCTGCGCACTCTGCGTGAAATCATCAATCGTTGGGCACCGCCCAGTGAGAATGAGACCGATGCGTATGTGCGAAGTGTCTGCCAGAGAGTGGGACTGGCGGAAGACCAGCGACTGCCCATGGGCATCGAGCATATGAAGAACCCGCTCATCAAAGCCATCATCCACCACCAACTCGGGTGCCAGCCCTACAGCGACTGGCTGATCGACACCAGCATTCTCTGGGATTTACAGGGTGTACCCAGAGGGCTGCTACCCAACTGATCACAACCGGCAATGGAGCGTTTATGAATTGACCCACCGGACACTCCCCGAAGCCCAGCGGGCGGTGGCGCTAATAACACCCGCAGTCGCGCCGGAAGTTCAATCCTCTTTCGGTGAGCGATGGCAGAGCAGACTGCCTGAACAAAGCCGGGACCCTTCCCAACTCCGGGGTCCCGTTTTATTCGAACAACATACTCAGGGACAAGGCGTAACCATGGGCAGGATAAGAACCGTCAAACCAGAGTTATTTATTCATGACGAGCTATACGACGCAGAGAGTGAGTCAGGGCTGCCAGTCATTCGGGCATTCATAGGGTTGTTCACCATTGCCGACAGAAAGGGCCGGTTTATCTGGAAGCCCAGGCAGCTTAAAACACAGGTTTGTCCCTATGACCCAATCGACTTTTCAGGCGTGCTGACAGTACTGAAGACAAGTGGGTTTATCACTCGCTACCAGGTGGATGGAAAGGAGTACGGAGTCATCAACTCGTTCACAGAGCACCAGCAGATCAATGCAAAAGAGGCAGAAAGTAAACTCCCGGCAAAGGAAGACGGCGAAGAAATTCTAGAAGTTCACCCGTCACGGGAAAGAAGTTCACCTGTGAAGGTAATTCCGATGAATTCCTGTGAACTCACTTCACCCGTGCAGGGAAAGCATCGGAATTCCCATGGGGAAGGGAAAGGAAGGGAAAGGAACAAGGAACTGGAAGGGAACAAGGAACAGGAAGGAGATAACAACACTGTCGCGTCTGGCGACGCTCATTGTCGAGCTGACGCTCAACAGTCGCCGGGCGATCACGAGGGCGATGCCAAAGATCAGATTCCCATCGACGGTGAACTCCTGGAACCGGAACCCCCACCGGACAAGAAACCCAAAGCCAGCGCCAACCAGGTGCGTGATGTCTTCGCGTTCTGGCAGACGACTATGGAACATCCCCAGGCCAGGCTGGACGACAAGCGCAAGGGACACATCCGCCAGGCTCTGAAGATGGGTTACTCGGTGGACGACCTGAAATCGGCCATTCTGGGCTGCAGCCTCACGCCGCACAACATCGGGTTTAACGAACGCAACCAGCGATACGACGGGCTCCACCTGATCCTGCGAAGCGCCGACCAGATCGACCGGTTCATCCGCAACTCGAAATCGCCACCTCTGCAAAACCGCCAGACGGTGCAGGACAAGCTGACAGACTACTCGACCCAGGAATGGGCCGAGCGCAAGAAAGCGGAACTCAGAGTCAGGGAGCAGGAGGGTGACCATGCTGGATTCTGATGTGGATAACTTCACGGCACTGCTGCGGGAAACCGGTAAGTTTTTCCGGTACGACATCACACCGATGACCGTGGACATCTGGTGGAACATCCTGGAGCCATACGACTACGCCAGTGTGCATCGCGCCATGATGGCGTTCATCAGCAGCGCCGATGCTGGCAAGTTCATGCCCAAGCCCGCCGAGGTTGTCCGGCTCATCGATGGCGACAGCCAAAGCAACAGCCAGCGAGCCTGGGCACTGGTGGACAAGGCAGTGAGAACCGTAGGCCCGTACCAGACCCTGGTCTTTGACGACCCCATCACCATGCGGGTAATCGATGACATGGGCGGCTGGGTTTACCTGTGCAGCCACACCGAGGAGGACTACACGTTCAGGGCTAACGAGTTTGGCAAACGGCACCAGAGCTACAGCCAGCTACAGCACCTGGACTGCTTCCCGAACAAGCTGATCGGCATCACCGAGTCGTCCAACAGCGAAGCCGGTCTCGGTGACTACCGGGAAGAACCGAAAATGATGGGCGACTCCGCCAAGTGCCGGGATATTTACTACGGAGGCAAAACCCAGGACACCCGAACCGCCGAAAGCAAAGTCAAACAGGCGCACTTCGAACAACTCATCCGTCAGCCGGAGCCGTTGCAGCTGAACCAGCAAGGTGACGGCGATGGCGAAGACCAGGACTAACCAGACACTGTCGCAAAGCTGGTCAACCGGACTGGATGAACTGCAGATCCGGGCGGTGAATTATTTTTTCGCCAAGTGCCAGCGCCTGTACGCTGGTACTTTCAAAGCTCGATTCCCCACCCCGGAAGACGAGCATCGCGCCAAGCAGGAATGGGCACAGTCCATCGCACCGCTGACACGCGCCGACATCGACACCGGCTTCAAGCGTCTGCGCCAGCAACTGGTGGACACAGGCAAACAAGCGGCCTGGCCTGGAATACCGGCAGTGATTCGCGCCTGCCACCCCACACCCGCCGACCTTGGGCTGCCCGAACCCGACCAGGCCTGGCAGGAGATCACTGAGCACTGCCGGGATGCCGACCAGCACACCTGGAGCCATCGGGCGGTATTCATGGCTGGGCACTACACCAGCTTCAGGGACATCCGCAACGCCCCCAACCTGGCGCAGCTGGAACGACTGCGGCAGAAGTTCTACGTGCAGTACCAGACGATGGTCAAACGGGTGGCTACAGGCGATGACTTGTACCAGGCCGAGGAGCTGCAGCAGCAATCCGGACTCAGCGACACCGAACGATCCAGGCACTACCACGAGCAGCAGCATCGGGAAGTGATGCGCACCCAAGGCATCAGCACCAGCGAAGGCCGGGATCTCAGCATGGAGCGCTTGAAGAACATGGGCTTCATGCAAGCCAGGGAGGAATCATGAACATCAGCGCAGAAGATATGGAAACTCTGGAACACGGGCTCAGCCAGGGGACAACCGCAAGCATTCTGGCCAGCCACAAGTCGCCAGACACACTCGCTCAGATGGCTCTGAACCATGCCCTGGACTTCCGCCGCTTGCTGGGATCGCTGGAGTGCGTCCAGATGTACCTGGATGCGGGCAAGGTCAGCGAAGCGCACAAGGTGGTGAACGATGGCCTCGAGTTTTACCAGCTGATCGCCAGCATTCGGGCAAAGGAGCTGCAGGTATGAGCCGATGGCAGGATCGCATCGTCGGCCAGGGGAAGGAAAAACCCGAGCAGCTGCTCGCTAATCCACAGAACTGGCGCATCCACCCCAAGCACCAGCAGGATGCTTTGAAAGGCGCACTGGATGAGATCGGCTGGATTCAACAGGTGATTGTGAACCAGAGAACCGGCCACCTGGTGGATGGCCACCTGCGGGTGGAACTCTCCATGCGCGAAGGCGAAACCGAAGTGCCGGTGATCTACGTGGATCTTTCCGGAGACGAGGAGAAGCTGGCACTGGCCACCATCGATCCACTGTCGGCTATGGCTGAAACCGACCAGGGTATGCTCGACCGGCTGATTGAAGGGCTGGACGTGGACAGTGACGACCTGAACAGCCTGCTGGAAAGCCTCGCATCACAAGACCTGCTGGACGAACCTGAAGACGGACTGGTTGATGACGATGCCTGCCCAGATCCTCAAGAAAAAATCACCAGCAAACCCGGCGATATTTGGATACTGGGCAGCCACCGGCTTATGTGCGGCGATGGCACCGACCCACAGCAGGTAGAACAGCTGGTTCAATCAGAACCCGTAGACATGGTCTGGACAGACCCACCCTACAACGTGGACTACCAGGGCGGCACCGACGACAAACTCACCATCCAGAACGACAAGATGGGTGACGTACAGTTCCGGCAATTCCTGCGGGCGTTATTCACAGCTGCTTGCCTGTGGACAAAACCCGGCGGCCCCATCTACGTCGCCCATGCCGACACCGAAGGCGTCAACTTCCGCAGCGCACTACAGGAAAGCGGGTTCCTGCTCAAACAGTGCCTGGTGTGGGTGAAAAATGCATTCACCCTAGGGCGACAGGATTACAACTGGCAGCACGAACCCATCTTGTACGGCTGGAAGCCGGGGGCAGCGCATCAGTGGTTCGGAGAATTCAACAAGAGCACAGTCGTGGACGAAGAACCCGACTTCAGGAAGATGGAAAAGTCCGACCTGGTCAACCACTGCCGCCAGCTAAGAAACGCCCTGAACAACACCGTGATTCGGGAAGACAAGCCCGCACGATCCGCAGAACACCCCACCATGAAGCCAGTAAACCTGCTGGTGCATATGATCCGCAACAGCAGCACAAGGCAGGGCCGAGTGCTTGATCTTTGCGGCGGTTCGGGCAGCACTCTCATTGCCTGCGAGAAGCTAAAGCGCCAGGCCAGAATCATGGAGCTTGATCCTGTGTATTGCGATGTGATTATCCGGCGGTGGCAGGAGTTCACAGGGCAGACAGTCAGACATGAAAAAGGAACGAAGTACCCGTTATGTTGACTATTGTGATCATTCCATAGGCAATCAAAAGAGAACTCACAATGTTGAAAGCAACCCTGAGGCTTCCAGTTCTGTGCTTGATTCTTATCTCACTCCACAGCAACGCGACACAATATACCTTCAAGTATTCTGTGCGTATAAAATCGACTGGTCTTGTTCTCCAACTTGCTGCTCTTGTATTTCAGCAGGGGCCACTCTGGTTTTTTCAGCAAGAAACTCACCCGTACAGGATCTGGACTATGACATATTTCTTAAGGGATGGCCTACCCATTACCAGAATACAGCTTTTTGAAAAAGGACCATTTTATGAAGGCCAATTAATCGATCATTCTGGGTCTGTAACAACTTACAATCAAAGGTGGAAAACTTGTGGCATGGAAGCAACGCATCACCGGACAAGGCACTGAAGATCCGCAGAAGCTGCTGCTGAACCCGGACAACTGGCGACGACATCCGGAAGCCCAGAAGACCGCAATGGAAGGCGTGCTGGATGATCTTGGATGGATTCAACAGGTCATCGTCAACCAGCGTACCGGGCGCATGATCGACGGACACCTGCGGGTGGAACTGGCCAGAAAGCACAAAGAGAGCGAGGTGCCGGTGATTTATGTCGACCTGGATGAGCAGGAAGAAAAGCTCGCCCTGGCCACCCTCGACCCGATCAGCGCCCTGGCCGAGACCGACGCCGATGTGTTGCAGCAGCTACTCAACCAGGTGGAGACCGATAACGACGCCCTGCTGGATCTTCTGGCCGACCTGGAGCCACCCGCAGCGCCCGGTGAAGACATCGGTGGCGAGAAAGACCAAGACGAAGTTATCCACAATGCGCCGAAGGTCACCCAGCCCGGAGACCTGTGGGTAATCGGAGAACACCGCCTGCTCTGTGGCGACAGCACCGACCCGGAATGTGTCGAGCAACTGATGGATGGCAGAAAGGCACGGCTTTGTTTCACCAGCCCGCCCTACGGCAACCAAAGAGACTACATGACGGACGGAATCAGTGACTGGGACAAACTGATGGTGGGCGTGTTCGGAGGCGACACCATGGGCAGAGCCATGCACCAGGGTGGTCAGGTGCTGGTGAACCTTGGGCTGATCCACCACAAGAACGAGTGGGTGCCCTACTGGCAAGACTGGCTGCAGTGGATGAGCATCGGCGGCTGGCGGCGATTCGGGTTATACATCTGGGATCAGGGCCCTGGCATGCCGGGTGATTGGGCTGGTCGTTTCGCCCCCGCCTTTGAGCTGGTGTTTCACTTCAACAAACAGAAGCGTAAGCCCAACAAGATTGTCCCCTGTGAGGGAGCCGGTGAAGTCAGCCATGACAAAGACGCCGGCGGCATCAGAGCCAACGATGGTGAGGTGGGTGGCTGGACTCATGCCGGGCAAGCCATACAGGACTTCAAGATCCCCGACAGCGTCATCCGCATCATGCGTCAGAAAGGCAGTATTGGTCGCGGGAAAAATAGCGGGATAGATCACCCTGCCGTCTTTCCAATTGCTCTTCCCCAACACTTCATCGAGGCCTTCACCAACGAAGGCGAGAGCTGCTACGAACCGTTCAACGGTTCCGGCACCAGCATCATCGCTGCCCAGAACACTGGACGACGGATGCATGCGATGGAGCTGGCACCGGAATATTGCGATGTCACCCTGGAGCGTTTCAAGCAAAAGTTTCCCGACATCGCCATTGTTCACCAGCAAACTGGTAAGCCGCTGGAAGCCATGACCACCGACAGAAATTAAGTGAGAACCGTATGGAATCTGAAATCGAATGCACAGACTGCGGCTGGCAAGGTTACGTAGCTGATTTGTTGTTACAACCAGGCAGCGATACTGCACCAGGGAAAGCTGTGTTCAATGTGTGCCCTGAGTGCGGAGAACAAGATAGCTATGAGGACGTAGAGGACGAATAAACAACCGAAATATAGCCCGAAAAAAGTGAACGCATAAGGTAGGAAACGATGAGGTGTTGAAAATGGACAAAAAACGTATAAAAGCCAAGGACTTACAACGTAAAGCAATCGAACTCCGTACACTTGGCCTTTCCTACCAGCAAATCGGCGACCAATTAGGGGTCACAAAGAGCGCAGCATACAAGGCAGTCAGCAAGTCATTACAGGACATCGAAGAAGAAACCCACAAGCTGGCCAAGCTAAACAAGACACTGGACTTGCAACGCCTGGACTGGATCATCCGCGAGGCCATGAAGCTGGCGCTAAAGGGCGACCTCCATGCAATGGATCGCATCATGAAAGCCATCGACCGACGAATGAAAATCTATGGCTTCGAAGCGCCCCAGAAGATCGCATACACAACACCTGACGGAGAAGAAGCGCCCCGGCAGGGTGTGGTGGTGGTTCCGTCGCCTATGGATCTAGATGAGTGGCTGGAGAAGTACAGACAAGAAAAGTAATCATTCCAAAGGGAAGTCTGCGCGTTCCACCTCCTTATAATAAAAGTCACCGAGTTGACTGATAACCCACTGTTTTTGATTAACAAGATAGACTTGGCTCAAGTCATTAATCTCTATTGTTACCCAAATCCAACTTGGAGGCCCCATTGACAGTACAGAAGGTTCTCCAGTCACTTTGTTATATTCTTCACTTTGTTCCAAGTAACCCGTGATGGATACACACGGTGCGGCTATCCCTAGATCGGAACCTAGAGACATTGTTGCAATACCCATCGCTGTTGTCATGCCGCATGCCTTGCCTTGATCCCGCATTTTAGGTATTTCCTTAGGTTCAACAATCTGATAGCTCTGAAATAATCCGAAAAGAAATTTTAAAAAGGTCCTGCCATCACTGGTTGTAATCAAGTAAGCAAATCGTCCTTTATCATCTGGTAGATCTGAATGATAGTTCCTGATCACTCTGACTGATTGTATCTGCACTTGGATTTCATGATCATAATTAACCCTTTCCGCAGTTTGAGGGCTTGTTTGGACAGGCCTTGTAGCGTAACCCAGTACATTATGGTGGTGTGTGTAGCCTGTCAGACTTACACGTCTTTTACCGCCATGAAGCTCGGGGTCGCGATGTATAAAGCTATTGGGGTTGGACTTGTCAAACTCCAGGCTCGCCATCGTTAGGGGCGGCGATGTAATCATTCCAAGGATGAATGATAATAGGAGGTACCGTTTTCTCATGACCGAAAGCTAAATAAGTTAGATATCAGGAGCAGTCGTCATCAAATGTAGTAGCTTGTCTTGTAGCTGAAAAGTTTTCAGTTGAAAAGGAGACCTTTCACAGTAATGCCTCATCAAATCACCTGGTCACCTCAGTCAGGCCCCCAGACCGCCCTGCTGACCTGCCCGGTAGAAGACATCCTCTACGGCGGTGCCCGGGGAGGCGGCAAGACTGACGGCTTTCTGGGCAAGTGGCTGATGCGCAGCCAGCACTACGGAGGACGATGCAAGGGATTGTTCGTCCGGCGCAGCATGCCGGAACTGGACGAGGTGATCAGCCGCAGCCAGGAGATATACACCCCTCTGGGTGCAAACTGGAAAGCTCAGAAGACTACCTGGATCATGCCCAACGGTGCCATGCTCAGACTGCGCAGCCTGGAACGGGATGCTGACGCAGGCAAGTACCAGGGACACAGCTACACCGATGTGTACATCGACGAAGGCGGCAACTTTCCCAACTCCGATCCCATCGACAAACTCAACGCCACACTGCGTAACCCCTATGGCATCCCTTCCAGCTTCAATGTCAGTGCTAACCCGGGCGGCCCTGGCCATGAGTGGATCAAGAAACGATACATTGACCCATCACCCATGGGCATGACCCCCATTCAGGATGACCTCAGCAGTGGTCAGCGCATCTACATCCCAAGCCGCCTGGAAGACAACCGCCTGCTGGTTGAGAATGACCCGAGCTACATAGCCCGTCTGAAAAAGTCCGGTCCACCCTGGCTGGTGCAGGCCTGGCTGTTAGGTGACTGGAACGCCACACCAGAAGGAGGACTGATTAAGGCGCAATGGTTCCAGCGCTACAGCACACCACCCTCGGAATTTTTGCGTGTTATCCAGAGCTGGGATACCGCTTATAAACCAGAACAGATCAACGACCCAAGTGTCTGCACCACCTGGGGGGAAACCAGACAGGGCTGGTACCTGCTGGATGTGTTCAGAGAGCGCATGGAATACCCAGCCCTCAAGCGAGCCGCTGCGGGACTGTACCAGGCCTGGCGACCACAGGCAGTGCTGATAGAGGACAAGG
>JBPCXN010000064.1:0-8192 GCA_051008495.1 Endozoicomonas sp.
TAGCCAGAAAGACAATATGCTTTTCGAAATTAGAGAAAATGCACGATATTGTAATCGGATTGCTGATTAACCAAATCGAATTTGGTATTGATATTCATGCAATTTAACAGCTTTGCCCCACTACCGCCCTGAGCTTGGGTTTGCCCTTGTGCTTCTTCAGGTGGCGAATTTCTGCCCGAAGTTGTTCGTTCTCTTCGACCAGCTGTTCGATCTGAACGCGCTGCCTCTCGACAGTGTCGAGAAGGTTTTTGACGAATGAACGTAGCGGTTCACTGTCACTGGTGAATATTGAGTCAGGAAGGTGCATAGGATGGGAATATACGGAAGGTCAGGATAACTTTCTTTGACCTGTAGAGGTTGATTTGCCAGTCAATTTTGAGCAGTTACCCCGGCCAGTCACTCAGAAGGCAAGCGGCCCAGGAAGAGCTGCATGACCCCAATTTCCTGTCCCTGGATAATCCCTGGAGAGTGAAACCTCACGATCATCTTGAATACAAAAAGGATGGCGTGCAGGAAGGCGTATTCAAGAAACTGCGTCTTGGAAAATACGAAATAGATGCCCGGCTTGACCTTCATCAGCACACAGTGAAGGAAGCACGAAAGGCGGTGTTTGAATTCATTAACGACTGTTCAGAGCATGAACTCAGAACCGTACTGATTGTTCATGGCCGGGGACTGAGAAGCGATCCACCCGCCATCATCAAGAGTTACGTAAATACCTGGCTGAGGGAAATGGAGCAGATCCTGGCCTTTCATACCGCTCAGCGTATTCACGGTGGATCTGGAGCCGTTTATGTTGTGCTGCGAAAGAGCGAGCGACAAAAACTTGAAAACCGCGAACGGCACGCCAAACGGCAATCATGACAACAGCCTCCCATGGAAGTACTCCATCCACGGGAGTTTCTTTCCAAACAATCGTTACTGGTCGGACAGCGCCCGTACCGGCTCAGGCAGGTCAATCTCCCATTTGGCATACACCTCCTGAAGCCAGCCCTTACGCGCCAGCTCTTCAATTCGGGCATCGAAAATATCCGCAAGGGGCTTGCTGATGTGGGTATCGCCATAGGCCATGTAATAGTAATCACCCGTGACAAACTCGGCGATTTCATACTGCTCCAGATCGATCTGCTCCTGTTCTGCTATGGCTTCAATCTCAGCCAGCTCATCCACCAGCACCTCTAAAGATCCTGACTGAAGCATTGACATCCCCTTCTTCAAGTCAAAGAACTCTTTCAGGAGATAATTTCCGTAACTGTCACTGTTCGTCAACAGGTTATAACCTTTTCTCCAGCCGACCACCTTGCCAGTCAGGTCAGGTGATTCCAAGAAAGAATCTACCTGCCCTTTCCTGTAAAGGATGGCCAGGTATTCAGGCTCCAGCGGGTACTGACTGAAGGTGAGATTCTCATAATCCGATGCCAGCCCTTCACCTGGAACACCGTCGATGATGCGGTAATCTGTCATGAGTTTCATGCCGCGATTCCAGGGCATGTTTTTCAGCCGCAACTTGAAACCGAGAGGTTCGTAGACTTCCCGCAGAATTTCCCAGTAAAGGCCGGTGCCGTCTTTATGGGTGTAGCCATCCCAGACCGGGGCGGAAAACGTCAGGGTTCGTCGTTTGAGGCTGGAGGTTATGTCTTCCGCTACAGTATCCTTCGAGCCAAAAGCCGTTCCAGTAAGCATCAGGGTACATAAAACAGGTATCCACCACTTCATCCACTTCTTCCATATTACTTTATAGTTTTCATTGGGTGCTGTTGCCGACACACCGGCAGCCTGCCCGGAAACAGCCAGGTCGGCCTTTTTTAGATAGAAAGCGAATGAGAGTCTCACTGAAATTGATTAGACAGGTCAACTTTTCACACAGGATCAGTGGAAAATCTGGCCGATATTCCTGGGCTTTTGGCCGACATGTCTGTTCCCTGCCAGGCACCTTGGTCGAAGACGGGTAGTGTGACATTTCAGGGATAGGGGAAACTGTTCTTCCAGCATCTGCAGCCGATGTTAAAGTCATTCGGAATCAGGGAAACGGCAATGAAAATCTCCTTGTCACAGATTCGTCACGAGATCAGAAGCGCTCCAGTCATCAAGCTGGTAGTGAAGCTCTGGAAGAACTGGAAGGTTCATTCAGGCTCTGACTCTCTGGATAAACTGTTGACCAGCTTAAAGCAGGCCAAAGCCCCTCACGGCAACACAGCAGCTGGAAAACCCCTGCAGACGCATAAAGTAGCAAAATACCAGCCCTCTTCACCGGCATCGGCTCCCAGTCCTTCCACCATAAAAATGGGACTGACTTACTCTCCCGAAGCCTTTGAGATGGAGTGCGCCACTCAGTTTTTTCCTACCCAACACAGCAAAGAAGTCGTCAGCGCCCTGGAAACGCTTCGTCAGTCTTGCATAGAGGGCACAAACCGGAAGACCCTGCTGCTACAGTTACACAACATTGAAGAAAAGGCCTGGCTGTTTGAGAAAGACGTCCAGGATATGCCCCCCAGTGAGCAACACCTTGTTGTTCCGCATCACGGCAAGCCTCTGGTCATCCTGGACACGGATTCGAACAGGGCCCGACATGGCATCAACCAGCAGAACCTGCCCAGATATCAGATTGATCTTAAGTCGCTTCGCCAGAATGCAGTAGATAAAATACACGCTTTGGCTGGCCACGTAACGAGAGTGGTAAGCCCGGCGAAAATAGAAGTCAGCCTGAGGAAGCTGGAAGAACGGTTTGCCCGGCAACCTGATTATTTCAACAGCCAGTTTTCGAAAGATTTAACGGCTCTTGTACCTCGAATACTGAACTTTAAAACACAGTGTGACGCGCTGATCGAGAGTGGCGATGAGGTATTAAGAGAGATTGGAGAGAAGTGGTTAAGCGATTGCTGTGATCTGGAAAGCCGCCTGCAGGAGAACCTGTCCCTGAGCAGCAACAGGCCCAAGCCCTATCAAAGAAGAATGCCCAGAGGATAAAACAACGGAGCCATGCAAAAGCATGGCTCCGTTCGAGAACTGAATTGAGTCAGACTTAAGCCAGGGAAGCTTTAGCCTTTTCAACCAGCTGACCGAAAACGGTCTTGTCGTGCACAGCCAGATCAGCCAGGACCTTACGGTCGATTTCGATCGCAGCCTTCTTCAGACCAGCGATGAAACGGCTGTAGGAAAGACCGTTCATACGCGCACCGGCGTTGATACGGGCAATCCACAGGGCGCGGAACTGACGCTTGCGCTGACGACGGTCGCGGTAAGCGTACTGACCAGCTTTAGTGACAGCCTGCTTGGCCACACGGAAGATGCGTGAACGCGCTCCGTAGTAACCTTTAGCCTGCTTAAGAACCTTCTTGTGACGACGGCGTGCGATGACGCCACGTTTTACACGTGCCATGAGCTATATCTCCGAAAAAATGATCTAAAAAGCGATTAGTCGCGCAGCATACGCTTGACGAGACCAGTGTCTGCAGGAGATACCTGAGAGGTACCACGCAGCTGACGCTTACGCTTGGTGGTCATTTTGGTCAGGATGTGGCTCTTGAAAGCGCTCTTGCGCTTGTAACCGGAAGCGGTTTTCTTAAAACGCTTCGCGGCACCACTGTTGGTTTTCATTTTTGGCATGAAAAAGCACTCCGCATTCGCGACTACCTACCCTCTCATGCTCTTTCACACGAAGAAGCGGGGCGTCCATTTCAGGACCTAGAGGTGTCGGGATAGTTAAAAAAATAAAAGTGAGTCTCCAGAAGCTCTCGAGTGCTGTTACTGCACCACCCGGAAGCCACCCTCTTCAGGACGTAAAAAACCGGTCACTTCGCTATTGCAAGTGACCGGTTCCTTACGAAAGCATCACTTTTTCTTTTTCGGGGCAAGTACCATGATCAATTGACGGCCTTCCATCTTAGGACGCTGTTCAACGGTTCCGACTTCATCCAGGTCTTTTTCAACCCGGTTCATCAGATCCATGCCCAGCTGCTGGTGAGCCATCTCTCGACCACGAAAGCGAAGGGAGACCTTCGCCTTGTTGCCCTCGGACAGGAAACGTATCAGGTTGCGCAGTTTTACCTGATAATCTCCATCTTCAGTACCCGGGCGAAACTTAACTTCTTTCACCTGGGTTTGAACCTGTTTCTTCTTGGCCGCAGCCTTCTGCTTCTTCGTCTCGTACTGATGCTTGCCGTAGTCAAGGATCTTACAGACAGGCGGTTCGCTGGTTGCGTTAATCTCAACCAGATCCAGCCCTGCTTCCTGGGCCATGGACAAAGCGTCTCTCAAATCGACAACGCCGACCTGTTCGCCATCTGCTCCGATCAGGCGGACTTCTTTGGCACGGATATTCTCATTGATCGGCGCTTTTTGTGGACGACGATCACGGAAGCTGTTGCGTCTGATAGGTGTATCTCCTGTAAAGGCAGCCTTGAGCGTACCGGCAGCCGCGATTACACAACGGCATGCCGGAGAAGAAGTTAGTTACGCAGTTCGGCCACGCTTGCTGATATCCGCTGCAAGGCGTTCTTCCAATGCCTCTATGGGCATGGTACCGAGGTCTTCACCGGTACGGGTACGAACGGCAACGGTTCTGTTTTCCATTTCCTTATCGCCAATAACCAGCAGATAAGGCACCTTATTCAAGGTGTGCTCGCGGATTTTAAAGCCGATCTTCTCGTTTCTCAAGTCCGCTTTTACCCTAAATCCACTATCCATGAGCCTGGACTCGAGTTCTTTGGCGTATTCCGCCTGCCGATCAGTGATGTTGAGGATAGACACCTGTCGCGGAGATAACCAGACCGGCATGGCCCCTTCATAGTGTTCAATCAGGATGCCAATGAAGCGCTCAAAGGAGCCCAGCGTTGCCCTGTGCAGCATGACGGGCGTTTTCCGGCCGCCGCTTTCATCGACATATTCCGCACCCAGACGACCCGGCATGGAGAAGTCCACCTGCATGGTGCCACATTGCCAGACACGACCGATGCAGTCTTTAAGGGAAAATTCGATTTTCGGTCCGTAGAAAGCGCCTTCTCCAGGCAGTTCTTCCCATGGCAGGCCTTTGGCATCCAGAGCTTCGGCCAGGGATTTTTCGGCTTTGTCCCAGATTTCATCGGAACCGACACGTTTTTCAGGGCGTGTGGACAATTTATAGATCAGGTTGTCCTGATTGAAACCAAAGTCTGAATAAACTTCATGCAGCAGGTCGATGAAATCACAGACTTCCTGCTGAATCTGGTTTTCAGTCACGAAAATATGAGCATCATCCTGGACAAAACCACGGACGCGCATGATTCCGTGCAATGCACCGGAAGGTTCATTACGGTGACAGGAACCAAATTCCGCCAGTCTCATGGGCAGGTCACGGTAGCTTTTCAGGCCCTGATTGAACACCTGCACGTGACATGGGCAGTTCATGGGCTTCACCGCAATATCCTTGTTCTCGGAATTGGTGGTGAACATGTCTTCCTTGTACTTGTCCCAGTGTCCGGATTTTTCCCAGAGACTGCGATCTACCAGCTGAGGTGTCTTGATCTCCTGGTAACCATTAACCACCTGCTTCTGACGCATGTATTGCTCAAGTTCCTGGTAGATGGCCCAGCCATTGGGGTGCCAGAACACCATGCCCGGTGCTTCTTCCTGCATGTGGAACAGGTCCAGGCGCTTGCCCAGTTTGCGATGATCGCGTTTTTCCGCTTCTTCCAGACGCTGCAGGTAGGCCTTCAGGGCTTTCTTGTCTTCCCAGGCGGTACCGTAGATACGGGTCAGCATTTCATTGCTGGAATCCCCGCGCCAGTAGGCACCGGCAACACGCATCAGCTTGAAGGCTTTCAGCTTGCCAGTGGAAGGTACGTGAGGTCCACGACACAGGTCCATCCACTGCCCCTGGCGGTAAACAGAGATTTCTTCACTATCGGGCAGGTCACTGATGATCTCGACCTTGTACTCTTCACCCAATGCTTTGAAGGCACTGACGGCTTCGTCACGGGACATTACCACCCGCTCAATGCTCATATCCTGCTTGGCCAGTTCACCCATGCGCTTTTCGATCTTTTCCAGGTCTTCCAGGTTGAAAGCCCGCTCGTAGGAAAAGTCGTAGAAAAAGCCATCATCAATGACCGGACCGATAGTGACCTGAGCACCCGGGAACAGATCCTGTGTAGCCATGGCCAGCAGGTGAGCGGTGGAGTGACGGATCACCTCGACACCTTCCGGATCACGGGTGGTGATGATGGACAGTTCTGAATCTTTAGAAATCTGGCTGCTGGCGTCAACCAGTTCACCATTGATACGACCGGCCAGGGTCGCTTTAGCCAGGCCAGGACCAATGTCCTGGGCTACTTCCATTACGGATACTGCATCGGCAAACTCACGCTTGCTGCCGTCGGGAAGCGTAATTACAGGCATGGGGAATTATTCCTTCAGTTAGTGTTCGTTTTCAGTGGCAACCCATACCGGGGGCTGCTTGTTGTTCGGCTTTGGCAGCCCATACCAGGGGCTGAAAGCACTTAACCAGTGGCAATCCATACCAGGGATTGCATGGATTTCCTCGGAGCAATACTTGTGACAAGAAAAGTATGGAGAAAATCGCAGGTTTACTATTAGATTCTCGCTACCGGGGCCCATTTATGTCAAGAGTTCTGATCCCCCAGAATGGAAATTCTTTACCGTGAGTTTCTTTTTTTCCATGGGTGACGAAAAAGTAATATTACGCTCATGACTGTTTTTTTTACGTAATGTTCCATTCATTCACTGCAACAGAACGCCCACGACCACTTCATCCACCCGTCGGATTTGATGACCTTTCCGGTTTCAATGGCTAGGAGCCTATATGGTTCGCCCCGTTTTGCAAGAGCCTGTTTTGTTGATTTGCAAACAAAAGTAACTGCAATCATATATTCGGCCTGTTAGTGAGGCGTTAACCTCTGGCCCTGATGGGAATCCGCGCAACCTGTCCTTATCAGTCCGTCGGCCTCAAAGGCCAAGACTCCTATCAGGTTTCAGGTTGCCGGTTTTTACCTGTTTGCCATCAACTGCACATGCTCAACGCAATCTTTAGGGCTTCTCCTGCTCTGTTAAACCTTCACTCGTATCTGTGGCTTGCTGTAGCGCCTCAGGAAGCCCTGTAGGCTTCTCCACTGGCCATCACGGCCCAGGCTATGCGAGCCATTTTGTTGGCCAACCCAACCGCTGCTACGTTCTGATGACAGCGCGAATTCAGTTGGGTAACCCATTTTTTGCAACGGTCGTCCTGATTTTTGAGGCAGTGCTGCACAGACCTGGCTCCATGGATCAGCAAGGTGCGCAAGTATTTATCACCACGCTTGCTGATCCCCAGCAGTTTTGGTGTGCCTCCAGTTGAGTGCTGCTTGGGAACCAATCCCAGCCAGGCGGCCAGGTGACGGCCTGATTGATAGTTTTTGGGGCTGCCGATAGCAGCTACAAGCGCTGTCGCAATCGTGGCTCCGATGCCAGGTATTGTCATAAGCAACCGACATTTGTCGTCATTATTGGCTAACTCATGTATTTGTTCATCGTAGGCTTTAATGCGTTTATCCAAGGCTTTCAGCTCTTCTGACAAACCATGAATAAGCGACCTTGTCAGACTATGTAGGCCGTTTTCCGCATCTTCCAGAATCCGTGGCAACTGCGCCCTGATCTTGCCTATCCCCTGAGCAACGACGATTCCTTCTTCAAGCAGTGAACCACGGATCTGGTTAACCAATGCGGTTCGTTGATCAACTGCCTGTTGGCGAAAGCGATGCAGTAATTGCCAGCTTTGTTGTTGCGATGACTTGATTGGAACAAAGCGCATATTCGGGCGGGTTGCAGCCTCACAGATGGCCTCAGCATCGTTGTAGTCATTTTTATTGGATTTCACATAGGGTTTGACGAATTGAGGCGAGATAAGCTTCACTTCGTGCCCATAGGATTGGAATGACCTTGCCAGATAATGTGCGCCACCACAGGCCTCCATGGCGACCAGGCATGGCTCAATATTGGCAATATAGTGCAACAAATTTTTTCTGGATAACTTTTTCCTGACCATTTTCTTGCCTTTCTGGTCAACACCATAAAGGTGAAAGCTGTTCTTGCCAATATCGATGCCAAGTACTGAAATAGTCATGGGTGGTTCGCTCCGTTAATCCTGTTTAAATGGTTAACTCCATTGTGGCTCATTGAAGCCGTTTAGGAGGGGCGGACCATCCCATTAGTCGGACTTA
>JBPCXN010000065.1:0-24208 GCA_051008495.1 Endozoicomonas sp.
ATAAAAGAATTTGGGCGTGGATACGCTTATGTTTAGCAACTTTGGTTTGGTGGATGATGTCTTTGAGTTGCGTCTGTTCGTCTGGGGACAGGCGGATACGGTATTGAGCTGGCATGGGTTGTCCTGATCTGTATCAGGAGAGAATGCCTGAATGGAAAATTCTGGCATTGCTACAGGGCAAAGAAATTGGAGTGGTGTACTAGGCACTCCGAAGGTCATCGGAAAAGTTGGACAAGCCCCAGACCTCGACGTCCATAATAGCCTCCCGTGCCAGTTCCGCCTGTTCAGAGTTGTTATTGCCAGCCAGCATCTTTAGCGCCTGAACGTACAGGCGGCCGATATCCCTGGCAAACTCCCGGTCTTCCCGGCTAAACAGTGCAGCACTGTCCACATCCAGGGTGAGTTGTTCTAACTGGGCATAAGCTCTTTCGAGCTGTCCCAAGATCAGCTCCACTTTACAGGCCAGTATCGTTGCTGACACATAATGACAGCTGATGACCGGTCCCGGGTTTGACTGCTTTTTGAAAAGGTACTCAAGCATGCCCAGGCTTTCCTGGAAGTTTGCCCATTCCGCCCGGTTAAAGTCACCTTGCAGTTTTGCCAGCCAGTAGGCACAGCGAAACTCCGCACGGCTTTTCATGGGTGACTGAAATAACAGGCCAGGGCGAAGCAGTGGACGAAGCACCGTCCGGTATCGTTCTGCAGGGGTGACCGGGTTCGGGGACAGGTCCGGCAGCTCTTTATCGGGGATGTCTGGCTCAGGATAATCTGCTGTCTCTCCGGGTGCGGCTTTTCCGGAGAGAGAGAGGGCTGTGCCGTTAACCGGATTAGGGCCGGAACGGGGTGTATGAGAAGGTGTCTGCATTCCGTTTTATTCGGCCTGAACGCAGGCACCTGAATGGTGCTCAGAGAATAAAATCCCGGGCCAGCTGTTCGTCGGTCACAGGCGTCAGAACCTTGAACACGCCAGAGGCTGTCATCACCAGGTGATTGCTGCTGAACAGCTCGGCATTGATAAAGACTGTGGTTTTGCCCACTCTCCGGGGAACAGCAACGCATTCCAGCCAGGCGTCAACCTGGGCCGGGGCGATAAAGTCACAGTTCATGCTGACGGTGCAGCACTGGTGTTTACTGGCGAGCTTGGCAGCTGTGCCCATGGTTTCATCAATCATGGTCATGAGCATGCCACCGTGAATGATCCCGACACTGTTGCAGTGACGCTCTTCTGCATAAAGCCCCAGCCGGTAACGACCGTTCTCGGGACTGGCCATGTGGAAAGGTCCGGTCAGTGCATCAAACTGGCTGTCACTGATGGGGTGAAAGCCTTCCGGTATTTCTGGTGTACGGCCCCTGGATGAGGTCATGAATATTCCTTTGTCTGGTCGATCAACCGCGGCTTTCAGCAGGTGTCGAAGGTTGTGCTGTTTCTGATTTCTGTTTGTTGTGTTGTCGCACCGACATGAACTGATAGAAAACCACCGCCGTAAAAATCAGGCTGCAGCCGACAATCTGCTGCAGAGCCAGGGTCTGATTCAGAACCAGCCAGCTGAGCAGAGCCGTGCAGACCGGTTCCAGCATCAGGATCATGGCTGCGTGAAAACCACTGAGGCGAGCCATGGCAGTCATCTGCAGTATAAACCTCAGGCTGGTTGTCAGCAGGGCGCTGGCGACGATGACCAGCCAGATATCCACGGTTCCGGGCATGGTCATGGTTTCAGAGGCAAAGGCCGCCGAAAAGGCCACAAAGGACACCGCCAGCAACTGGACAGTGGTGAAAACAGTGGTATCAACCTGTTGGGCGTAACCCGGTGTCAGTGACATAAAGAAGGCAAGTCCGGTGGCGCAGGCAAAGAAGTAAAGCTGGCCAGTATCGAATTGAAAACCGTTCTTCAGCGAAAGCACCGCCAGCCCGGCAATGGCCGGAACCAGTGACAGGAGCAGGGCATAAGGTATCCGTGTCCCAAACAGTAGCCGGCTGATGACCGGTATCAGGATGATATTCAGGCTGACCAGAAAAGCCCCTTCGCCCAGATGGCTGGTATTGAGCACGCCGGCCACCCACATCAGCATACTGACGCCCATCAGTGCGCCCATGGCGGCAGACACCCTGATATCCCGCAGGCTGGCCTTTACTAATCGTTTGTGAAAGATGACTGCCAGCACCATGGCGGCGAGAAAGAACCGGATAGCCAGGAACGTCGCTGGCTCCATGGCATCAATGGCCATTTTCGACAGCAGCCAGCCGACAGCGGCCAGAACAGAAACGGAAACCAGTGTCAGAACCGGAACCAGGGCAGGCATGGGAGAATCCTTACATGTACTTCTTTTTATGTGATGCACAGATTAACCCAGAAAGCAGGTAGAGTACTATTCATTGAGCGCTGGCCGTTTGCACCAAGCAAAGATTAAGATAAGCAGGGCTGTGCACAATGAATTGCTGTTGCCGCTGAAATATGGGCAGCCGGGAAACAGGGACATAGAATGATTTTTGTTGTATTGGGCATACTGATAGTCGTACTGGTATTTGGGCCTCAATTCTGGGTGCGTTACACCCTGAAACGTTATGGCGGAGACCGGCCTGACCTGCAGGGAACCGGTGGCGAGCTGGCCGAGCATCTGGTACAGCGCTTTGAGCTGGATGGTGTCAGGGTTCAGAAGGGACTGCCTGGAGAAGATTATTACAATCCGGAGGAAAAACTGATCTCCCTTTCCCCGGAAATCTACGACGGTCGTTCAATTTCGGCAGTGGCTGTGGCTACCCATGAAACCGGTCATGCCCTGCAGCACCAGGAAAAGCACCCCGGCTTCATGCTGCGGCAGAGAAGAATTAAAACAGCCATGGCCATTGAACGCTTCAGTGCTATGGCTCTGATGATTACGCCGTTTATCTTTATCCTGACCCGGGTTCCCCACAGTATGCTGTTGACCGTTTTAATCGGTATTTCCGGCATGTTGGCCGCTGTCTGGGTTCAGTTCGTCAATCTGCCCGTGGAGCTGGATGCCAGCTTCAAAAAAGCCATGCCCATACTGGCTGAAGGTTATGTCCCTGATAAGGATTTACTGGCTGCCCAGAAAGTGTTGAAGGCAGCCGCTCTCACTTATGTGGCCGCCACACTTGCCAGCCTGTTGAACCTGGGCCGCTGGCTGGCTATCTTGAGGCGGTAAAGACATTGGATGGCAATTATTGTATGAATCCAGTTTGCGTATAAATGCTTATGGGTTTGCGTTGAGTTCTGTCTTGATGAATAGGTTTTATCACCTATTGTTTTATATCAGTGCATGAATGGTATCAGGGCATTTTCTAATGCTTCTTTATTTTTTTCGATGCAAAAATGTTTTCATTAAACTATTAGGGGGGTGTTGCCTTATTTTCTCTGTCTTCCTAACCTTTCCCTGCACGGTTATGGGGATGACATTTCTCATTAAAAACATTGAGTTTAAAGATATCTACACAGTCAGAGGGTTCAATATAGGTGCTGTCAAAGTTGATTTAATTCCTTCAAATGATTCTGATCCTTCTATTGAAGTGAGTATGAACTGTCGAGATTCTAGACTTTCGTTTTGGTGTCTTCTCTCAAATGCCCTTACTGGAAGAATTAAAGAGGGTAATGTTTTGGCTGTAGACCAGCAGATTTTACCTGAACTAATGCAGTTGATGGATGTACAAGAGGTAAACGATGCACCCTATAAAGTGATTAAACTGATATTTTCTTCGTTCACTGAATCTATATGGACTATTCGCATTCTTATGAGAGCGAATGTGAGGCTACTATGCCGAAAGGATCTGGTGGGAGTGCAGATCCTCAATAACGGGTTGCTTCATGTTTTGATTATTCCTGAAAATGATAGGGTGTTTGTCAAGGCAATGTCTGACCCAAGAATACAGCTTATGCAATTTCCACCCTGCATTAAATCAAGAGAGGAAATCTCTGCAACAGGGCAGCAGCCTCCTCCTCAACCACCTGGGGCCGGTGCGCAGCTGATTTTTACGCAACAACCTGTTAACCCGGTGCACTTTCTGGATCCTGCCACTGGGCAAGTCTTTCCACTGGAATAACACCGAGCTTGGACTTTACAGTCGAATAATTCTCTGATTGCTGCTGCCCCGCCAGGCCAGCGACAGATCCCGTTTATCTTCTTCGTACCTGCCATCAATCAGGACGTCGATGAAATCAATAATTTCCCGCTGTCCCGGGCTGAGCGTCTCCAGGGTATAACCGGTCCAGAGCCAGATATCTTTCTCTGGATACTCACTCTTCACCCGCTTCACCAGTCTGAGAATATCTTCATGGTTGCCCGGGAAAAGAGGGTCGCCACCCGTCAGGGACAAGCCATCCCGGTGAACACGACTGTTGCCAAGATCATTGATGATCTGGTCTTCTACTTCCTGTGTGTAAGGCAATCCTGAGCTCGCATCCCAGGTGGTGGAGTTATGACAGCCTTTGCAGAAATGCTCACAGCCACTGACAAACAGAGTGCAGCGGGTGCCTACGCCATTGACGACATCGACTGGGTAGTATCTTTGATATTTCATTTTTTCGTCTTTCGGTTTTTCGTCACCCGCATTCCGATTGAAATCTGAATTTCGGTTTCTTCATTCTTTCGAAAAGCGGAAAGCGGAAAGCGGAAAGCGGAAAGTAAATGGCGGCTGAAGGGCCGCCAGATCAGATTACAGATGCTTAACGCGACGAACTACTTCTTCCTGCTTGCCTTTGATGAAAGGTCGGCTGTTGGGTTGTCCCAGGTAGCCACACACACGACGGGTTACAGACATTTTGTCAGAATCCCGATTCTTGCACTGTGGGCATTCGAAACCACGGCTGGTAGCGTGGAATTCACCTTCGTAGCCACAGCTATAGCAAGAATCGTTCGGTGTGTTAGTGCCGTAGTACGGTACCTTGTCGTAGGTGTAATCCCAGACGTTTTCCAGTGCCTTCAGGTTATGGCGCATGTTCGGGTATTCGCCGTAGCAGATAAAGCCGCCGCTGGTGAATTTCGGGTAATCCATCTCGAAGTCCACCTTGTCATAAGGCGTGACTTTCTTCTCTACGTCCAGGTGGAAAGAGTTGGTGTAGTAGCCTTTTTCAGTGACACCTTCGATGACACCATACTCTTTGCGGTCCAGCCGGCAGAAGCGGTCGCACAGGCTTTCGCTTGGAGTAGAGTAAAGGCTGAAGCCATAACCGGTTTCTTCTTTCCAGCGGTTTACCGCACCACGCATGTACTCAACCAGGGCGACGCCTTTCTGGCGCAGCTCTTCACAGTCGTAGATATCACCCTGGTTATAAAGGGCATTGATGGTTTCGTGGATACCGATGTAACCCAGGGAGATGGAAGCCCGGCCATTTTTGAAGATCTCGCTGACCTTGTCATCAGGGTTCAGGCGAACACCACAGGCGCCTTCCACATACAGAATAGGAGCCACCCGTGCACGGACGGAATCCAGGCGCTGAATACGGGTCATCAGGGCTTCACGGGCCAGCTCAAGACGTTCGTCGAGCAGTTTGTAGAAGGCCAGCTCTTTCTCGACAGTGCTTTTCTCGCTGTCCCGGACAACCTCGATGGCAATGCGGGGCAGGTTCATGGACACCACGCCGAGGTTGTTACGACCATCATGCACCAGCTGGCCATTCTCTTCGTAGGGGCTCAGGAATGAACGACAGCCCATCGGGGTCTTGAAGCTGCCGGTAACTTCTACCAGCTTGTCATAGTTGAGAATGTCCGGGTACATGCGTTTGCTGGCGCACTCCAGGGCCAATTGCTTGATGTCGTAGTTAGGGTCGTCCTTGGCATAGTTCACGCCTTTCCTGATGGCGAAAACCAGCTTTGGGAACACCGGTGTCTTCTTATTACGGCCCAGACCACGAATACGGTTCTTCAGGATGGATTTCTGCACCAGGCGCTCTTCCCAGCTGGTGCCGAGACCAAAGCCGAAAGTGACAAACGGCGTCTGTCCATTAGCCGTGTGCAGGGTGTTTACTTCGTATTCCAGCGCCTGGTAAGCGTCGTAGCAGTCCTTCTCGGTCCGCTCCATGGCGTATTCACGGGCTCTTTCCTCGTCACCAATCCAGCGCTTGCCTTCGGCCAGGTGCTTTTCAAAAGTCTTGGTCACGTAAGGTGCGTGGATACGGTCAATCTCGTTGATGCTGGTGCCGCCATAAATATGGCTGGAAACCTGGGCAATGATCTGGGCGGTGATCGCCGCAGCCGTAGTGATGGACTTGGGTGTTTCAATTTCCGCATTACCCATGCGGAAGCCCTTGGTCATCATTCCTTCGATGTCGATCAGCATGCAGTTGAACATCGGGAAGAAGGGCGCATAGTCAAGATCGTGGTAATGGATCTCGCCACGCTCGTGGGCAGCTGTGATGTGCTTCGGCAGGATATGTTGCTTGGCATAATGTTTCGCCACAACGCCGGCCAGCAGGTCACGCTGGGTGGGGATGATCTTGCTGTCCTTGTTGGCGTTTTCATTCAGCAGTTCATCGTTGTCCTGGTTGATGATGCTGAGGATGTCCCGGCTCAGGGCATTGCGTGATTCCCGTTCAATATCACGGGAGTTGCGGAATTCAATGTATTTGCGGGCAGCGCTTTTGTAGTCGCTGCGCATCATCAGGTCTTCCACCAGGTTCTGGACATCGTAAATATCGACACGCTCACGCTGGCTGAAAGCGTTCTGTACTTCGCTGGCTACGTAATCGGCAAAGGCATCGTCTTTAACATGAGCATCATTCAGAGCACTGGCAACAGCCTTGACGATTCGTTCTGCGTCGAAGGGCTGATGCGACCCATCGCGCTTGATGATGTCTGTCATTCGATACTACTCCAGAGAATGAAAGTGTGGTGGTGTCTAGGAGCCTGTCGGACTTAGGGCAATTTCGGCCTGAAATCCAGAAAGAGCGGCCAGTTTTTCCGTTGAATTTGCTTAAATAGGTCAACTATTCGCACAAATCCAACGAAAAAACTGGCTCGCTCTACTAAATTTCACGCTCGAAAGCTTAAGTCCGACAGGCTCCTAGGGCATAAATAACCACTTGGTGTGGTCTGTGCGTGATTTGAGCACAAGATGTAGTGTTTTAGCGGTGCTCTATTATCCGCAAAGAAAAGAAATCTTCAATATTGACAAGGCGAAAACCTTGGCGATTTATACTGCCCGAAACGATCTCTGACGGGTTTGTGGTTTTGAAGTCAGTAATCACTTGACGTCTAAACAGCACCAGCATTGACATGGCTTTGGCAAGGCTGTTTTTTCGTCATGGCTGATGTGCGGCAAGAAAGATTCTGTGCCCCGAAAATCAGGCAGAGTATGTCATTATCCAGTCCGATCTTCTATGATTGCGCCCCTTCCCGTCCAAGACTGCGGTACCCTCCATGAGTCCTTACACCTCTCCCGTTTCCGAACTGCTTGCTATCGGCACCTGCGACTGGAAAGAGTGGCATGATTACAGCCAGTACGAATTCAATGAGTCCCATGTTCCAGAACTGCTGCAGCTGGCCCAGGACTGGCCACTGATGGATCATGACGATGATGAGATGGTCTGGGCCCCTGTGCATGCCTGGCGAGTACTGGGTATCCTGCAAAGTCCTGAGGCGGTCGAGCCCTTTATTCAGCTGTTCTATAAGGACGATGAAACCTTTGTCGTCTCAGAGTATCTGCCCAGTGTCGTTGGTCGTCTGGGGACGGTGGCAACGCCAAAGCTGTGGTCTATCGCGCGCGATACCAAAGAAAGTGAAGACGTGCGGGACTTGTCTATAGAGTCGCTTAGGTGGAATGCGACTTATCATGACCAGGACCGGGAGGAGACCATCCAGTCGTTTATTAAACTGCTGGATGACCGTGATGATGATGAAACCTACCTGAATACCTGTCTGGTAGGAGCCCTGGCAGACCTGAAAGCCAAAGAAGCCGCCAAGGCGATTCATGATGCTTTTGACCGTGGCCTGATTGACCGTCAGATTCATGGTGACTTCGAAGATGTTGAGCTGGAACTGGGCTTAAGAACAGAACGCGCAACTATTCCTGACTGGCGTTTTGACCCACAGCAGCAGGCCATACTGGAAATGATTCTGGAAGAGCAGGAGGCCATGTCGTTCCGATCCGTGGAAGGGCTTCTGTTTGCCATGGCCTGTTCACCCCAGCCGGTACCACCGACCCGCTGGATGAAAATCATTTTCGGTGACTCACCCAGGTTTTCCAGTGAGCAGCAGGAGAAAGATGTTCACCGGATGCTGTTCAACCTGCTTGACCTGACCGAACACAATATGGATGCCGGGCTGGATATCCTGCCGCTGGAATGCCGGGCGGAAACCGCCGATTCTGAAGAGTTTGCCGAGCTTCAGCTGTGGTCTCTGGGCTTTGGTGAAGGCAACGCCATGATGTTGAACTTCTGGGAAGATGTATTTCAGCACAAGGCCATGAAAGATCTGGAAGAATCCTGGACCGCCTGCACCATTCTGCTGAGTGTCTGGTTCAATCCGGCAAAGCTGCTGGAGAAATCCAGGGAAAAAGACGGGCCGAACATTGAGAAGATGCTGTCTGCGGTACCCAGTGTCGCCAAGGAGATGGCACACCTGAGCCGGGGCCTGCAGACTCGCTGGAAAGCAGTGATGGAAACCCCTGATCCGGTTCGGTTCGACAAAGTTGGCCGCAATGACCCATGCCCCTGTGGCAGCGGCAAGAAGTATAAGAAGTGCTGTGGTAAGTGATCTGCTGAACTGGAACCTCCCTCGCTCTTACAAAGACCATGAGAGTGAGGTGTGGTTTCCGGCTGGAGATAGATTCGCCAGGCCGACCATCGCAAAAATTCGACAAATTTGCTTATAAACTAGACATGTTTTCTCTATTTTTCACAAAAAATACCACTAGTCCTTTTATGGGATGCAAATAAAATAGTACCATCACCATCAGACAATGGACGGGCTCCGTACTCTTGGGAGGGTGCTCACAAGGCTTATTCGCACACTCCCTCGTTATAGAGATCTGCGCCATGGACTGTGGCCAACCGACAAAGATAAGAACAATCCGGGGGTATTCATGGAAGCCAGTTTCTGGGACGGTAAGCGTGCACCAGGTGTAACCGACGCAGTAGACTTTGACAGGTTCAGTCATGTTGGGGAGGTCATTGCCAGCACCGTGGCCAGGTATGGCGAAAGGCCTGCGTTTACCTGCATGGGCAAGACCCTTACCTTTCACCAGGTGGATGTGCTCAGTAACAACTTTGCAGCCTACCTGCAGAATCACACCAGTTTGAAACCCGGCGACAGAATCGCCATACAGATGCCCAACCTGCTTCAGTATCCGGTGGTGGCCTTTGGCGCCATCAAGGCGGGGCTGGTTATAGTCAACACTAACCCCCTTTATACCGCCAGAGAGATGAAGCACCAGTTTAACGACTCTGATGCCAAAGCCCTGGTCTGTGTCAATCTCTCCGGGCATCTGGTTGAGGAAATCATTGCCGATACTCCGGTTGAACATCTGATTATCTCTGAACTGGCGGATTTGCTGCCCTGGCCGAAGCGGTCACTGGTCAACCTGGCGGTGAAACACGTCAAGAAAATGGTACCCTCATACTCACTGCCTCAGGCGGTCGGTTTCCGCCAGGCCATGACTATGGGGGCTGCCTCCAGTTATTCCGCGCCGTCAGCGCCAGAAAAAGACGACGCTGTTGTCCTGCAGTACACCGGTGGCACAACAGGGGTTGCCAAGGGCGCTATGCTGACCCATGGCAACCTGCTGGCCAATGTGGTGCAGTTATCAGCCGCCAGGGCCCAGGTTGATGAGAGCGGTAAACCGTTTGCCAACCCGAATGGCGATATAGTCATTGCTCCTCTGCCGCTCTATCACATCTATGCCTTCACCGCCCATCTGCTGTCTACTTTCGAGTTGGGTGGACACAGCCTCCTGATCACCAATCCCCGGGACATTAGTGGATTTATCAAGTCGATCAAACCCTGGCGGTTCAATATTTTCATCGGTCTGAACACCCTTTTTGTCGGCATGATGAACCATCCGGAGTTTAAGAGTCTGGATTTTTCCGAACTCAGGATTACCAATTCCGGTGGTACCGCCCTGCAGAAAGCGGTGGCTGATCGCTGGTACAGCATTACCGGCTGTCGCATTGGCGAAGGCTATGGGCTGTCGGAAACCTCTCCGGTGGTCTGCGCCAACCCGGCAGGAGCCCTGATTCAGGATGGCACCGTAGGGATGGTAATGTCCGGTACCGCGGTCAAGACCATTGATGAAGAGGGCAATGAACTGCCACTGGGAGAGCGTGGTGAACTCTGTGTAAAAGGCCCTCAGGTCATGAAGGGCTATTGGAAGAGGCCGGAAGCAACAGCAGAAGTTTTGGATGAAGAAGGCTGGTTCAGAACCGGTGACGTTGGCATTGTCCAGGAAGACGGTTACATAAAAATCGTCGACCGGCTCAAGGACATGGTGCTGGTGTCGGGGTTCAACGTCTATCCCAATGAAATTGAGGATGTGGTGGCCCGCCATGACAAAGTCCAGAACTGTGCCGCGATCGGCGTGCCCGATGACAAGACCGGAGAGGCGGTGAAACTCTATGTCATCGCCAGCGACAGCTCACTGACCGAAGACGAGATCAGGAAATACTGTGGCCAGCACCTGACCGCTTACAAGGTGCCCAGGCAGGTTGAGTTCCGTGATGAGTTGCCCATGACGCCTGTGGGCAAGGTATTGCGCAAAGAGCTGCGCGCAGAAGAAATGGCTAAAAGGCAGCCTGCCTGATACCCGGAGCCGATTCAATATGAACCGGCCGGCTTCTTACATACTGCTACTGACAGATATAAAGCCCGAGCCATTGAGCGGCCAGGGCTTTTTTCTCTTCTCCCATGATTTCCACGGTGATGCCCTGCCTCATTAGCAGTTGTCCGGGTTTCTTTTCCGTGACATCCAGAATGGTGACATGGCCCCGGACCTGGCTGTTCACCTTGACCGGGTTAAGAAAACGGACCTTATCGAAACCGTAGTTAATCGCCATGGCCAGGTTTTCGGGCTCTATCCACTCTTGAGGCCGCAGGTGAGCCAGCATGGACAGGGTCAGGAAACCGTGGGCAATGGTGCTGCCGAAAGGGGTCTTTGCCGCCGCTTCGGGATCAACGTGAATAAACTGATGGTCAAGAGTAACATCGGCAAACTGGTCGATCTGGTCCTGGCCGATGGTGAACCATTCAGAGTAGCCCATGTCCCTGTCTTTCAGTTGCACCAGACTCTCTTTTGGCATTGTTGTTATTGTCATTTTGCACCTGCCCTGTTGGTGATGTTGTTATTTTCAGGGGACGGATTTTCCGCCCGCGACTGATTTATCTGGCAACCTATGCTAACAGAAGACAATCGTAGTTTTTAACCGGACGGCCGGGGTCTGTTATCCCTTGCTGGCATATGATCTATTCTCTTCTAAACTGATCGGGGACAGATTGTTCGCTGAATCTATACGTTTTCTGTCTTTTATTTTTCGATCCTCTCTACTTCTGTCTCGTAGAAGGCCCCAGTTCATCGGGCTGCTTGCGGGAATTCCGGAGGTCTTGCGTGAAAATCAACGTTTTGCCAGCCTGGCTGTTAGCCGGTTTCTTTTCAACCACATTGATGGCTGATGTGGACACTCTATCAACTGAAAAACATCAGCCTGAGCCACCAGGGTCATCCTTTGAATGCTCATATCACAGCAACCAGATTCCGGACAAAGAGTTGAAACTGATGATCATGTACGGTGATTCCGGCTGTGGTCTTGAGAAGGGAGACGACCTGACAAGGACTGAGGCTGTAAAAGAATATGCCCGGAACGGGAATATCGACAGCAGCATGATGAAATATCAGCCGATGAACTGTCATGTGTTAACCGAGCCAGAGCATGGTTTGACAAAGAATACAACTTATTATAATAGGGCAATTAAGTTTGCGAATCTCCACCAGCCCCTTATCGTGGAAGGTCAGGAAAAAAGGGATGCTTTAAAAAGCGAGGCTGCCCCGGTTGTTGGAGAGCTGGGCTGGGCCACAGTTCCCAGTACGCGGGTAGAGAACGCCAAGTGTAATTATTTCTATATCATCGAACCGCATAACTGGGTACATAGCGGGACTGTTAGAAGAAGTGGAAAATCACTGATATATAGCGTTCCTGTCGCAGTGGGTACGTTTGCAGTTGTTTCCAGCGGGAATCTCAGATGGGCTTTTGAAAAGATATATGGAAGTTTCCGTACTGATGTAACCGCCTTGGCTATAACTGTGGGGGCGTTCCTCGTGACACAGGGCTTGGCTTATAAATATAAAACGGTAGCTGGTGTTCCTGGTGGTGTTCCTGGTGGTGCTTCTGGTGGCGTTCCTGTTGTTGATCCCTTGAAACAACAATAACCCGGAAATTTCATAAAGTGTCGAGCTTCTCGCTTGGTATTTTTCGGCTGTCATGGCGGAAAAAGAGCTAGCGAGAAGCCGACGAGCGATCTTCGTGTATTTTCGTACACATCAAAAACCGAACATCTCAGTATTTCAGTAGCCTTCATCTTGGTCAAAGCGGTTTTATGAATTTTCCGGGCTAGGGAATCTTACAGCTCTGTGGAATTTTTATCAGGTACAAAAGGTTCAGGCATATTTTCAGACACCGGCCTGGTTATCCTGGAGCAGGCATTTATCCAGTCCGGCTTTCATCAGTGGCTTAAATCTAAAGACACTGAAAGTAAGTTGCTTGTCCAGTCAGAAAGCAAACCGCTGGCAGTAGAAGGGCAAGAGACGAAAGAAGATGCTTCGCTATCCCGGCGGTGATATCCGATGAAAAAGACTGTGAATTCGTTTTAAATGAAATGCGTAAAGTTTATATGCTGGTGACCAGCTATTTACATCCGGGTGAAACAAATGGTATTTTCGCGCGTTTTCCTGAATTCACTGAATCGGTCCCTGACGAATGAATATTTTTGACGAGTCCATGAACATCATGAAATCCAAGGTTCAGCTGCGCAAGCTGTTCAAGGATATGCACATTGAAGATGTAAAGCGCATTATCAGCCGCATTGAAATCATTCACGAAGAGAAGCTGCTGACTCAGATGGAAGCGGAAGAAGAGCAGAACCGCAAGCGTGACGCCCTTGAAGCGGTCCTCAAGGAAATGCAGGAAAAAGGCCTGAGCATTGATGACTTCCAGGGTATGGCCAAGTCCGATTCTGAGCGCAAAGGCAAGCCGCGTCAGCGCTTCCAGTTTCAGTATGAGAAGGAAGACGGCACTGTCGTTAACTGGGAAGGCGCCACTACCGGCCGGATTCCTGCAGAATTCTCCGCTTACCTGAAGCGCACCGGTAAAGAGCGTAAAGACTGCATCGTTGCCGAACTCTGATTCGTTCTGATTCAGGCTTCTCTGGGGAGAACTTTTTGCTCTCCCCAGTTATTCTTCCTCCTTCTACCTGTCTCTTTATTTTCGTACACATCAAAAACCGAACACTTCAGTATTTCCACAATCTTCACCCTGGCCAAAGCGGTTTTATGAATTTTCCGGGATAGATGCTTGCGTTTGTTGTTCCCGCCTTGCGAATGGTCAGTGCCCTGGAACCGCTGCCGTCCGATTCTTATATTGTCAGTCTTGAAATAGACGGGCTGGATGCATTTGCCCGGGTTGGTCTGGCAGGGAAGCAAATCTGTTCTTATGGACTGGTGTTTTGGGAGTGGTTTGTCATTACGGCGATTGACGGGCCCCAAGCGGGGTGAAAGTGAAACGGAATACGCTGATAAAATCACAGAAAAACTTTCGGTAGCACCTTAGAGTGTTTCTGACTCTGCTCCCTCGACAGGTATCAGGTCTTTTCGATAACAGGATGCAGGGCATTCAAGAGCACTGGTTGTCGCCAGATTAAATCAACGCTTTACCGGGCTGACCGATATCACGATGCCATATCAGGAGGAGGTTATTGCCTTTGCCCAGTGGCTGCAAAAGAAAAAAGAATTAACTGGACACTGGTAGCCTTTATCTGCTGAACCACCAGAGTCGCAGCAAGAGCCCGACTCTGGTGGTGTAACCGGTAGTCACTGAGCGTATTTCGCCATCTTTCACAATAAACAGAGAGGGAGTAACACTGACTGCCCAGTCTCGACTGATGCTACCTTCTTCGTCATTCACTGCTGGGAACCCCAATGATTTGGCCTGCAGGTAGCGCCTTACCCGCTCATCATCACCGGAAGCCAGGGCCACCGAAATCACCGGATAACCTTCCGACAGGTCACTGATCGCCGGGCTGACCCACTTGCAGACGGTGCACCAGCTGGCCCAGAAGTAAACGAGTACCGGCTGGTTTCGGGACAGGGCGTGGAGGTCAACGGGTGTGCCGTTGACTTGTTCCGACACGATTTGAGGCGCAGGACCTGTCGGCATGTCTTTCTGCAGGTAGAGGTTATAGCCAGTCATAACAACTATGGCCATCACCACTGTGAGCAGTATTTCTCTGATTATTTTTCCCGCTTTGGTCTTCATGATTATTGACTATTGCTGAAAGAGGAAGGGCCAGATTGTAGGTTGGGTCGAGTGAAACAAGCCCCAACAAGTCTTCAAAAAATGTTGGGGCTTACATTCGTTCGACCCAACCTGCGCCAGGCCGGTAATCTCATTGAAGTTTTGTACGATCAGATTTTCCTGTTCAACATCTGAGGCTAATTCAACCGTTCTCTGATCATATCGGCAAGGGCAGCTTCTGTTATGAAACCACCAACGATCCGGTCAGGGAAAACCATGGCCGGTGTGCCACGAATGCCCAGCTCGGAGGCCAGGCGAAGGTTGTCATCCAGTTGCTGGTTGATCCTGCTGTCGACTTTCTGCTTCAGGGTTTTAACATCAAACCCTTCTGCTTTCAGCGCCGCTGCGATTGAAGTGCTGTCATGCTGTCCTGGCTTGGCCATCAGGCGATTATGAACCTGGAAGTATTTGCTGCTATCCGACCTGTCCACAGCCAGGGCCAGACTGGCGGCTTCACGGGAAGACTCTCCGAGTACAGGCAGCTCCTTGTAGACAATGCGCAGTTCAGGGAAATCCTTTGCCAGCTTTTCAAGAACCGGATCCTGCCGCTTGCAGAAGCCGCAGTTGAAGTCACCGAAGTACACCATGGTCAGTCTGGCTTTGTCACTGGCCGGCCCACGGGACGGGTCATCGGGATTCTGGAACAGCTCCCGGGCCCTGGCTTCTATGACTTTCTTCTCGGCCTGCTTCTGGGCTTCGGCCTCGCTCTTCTTCAACTCATTGATGGCTTCTACCAGAATTTCCGGGTTTTCCACCAGGGTTTTTCGCACCAGCTCCCGAACCTGTTGCTGTTGTTCAGCATCCAGTGGCGCAGCCTGTAGTGACAGCGGCAATAACAGCAAACCAGCGATCAGTACCAACAGATTTTTCATGATGACGATATTACTTCTTGGGTTGAGGGGGGGAAGAGGCCTTGTCCAGGGCTCTCTGGACACTGTCATGGTCCAGAAGCACGGGCAGGGGGATACCCTTCGGCACTCCTGGACCATAGACAATATTAAACGGCACGCCAAAGCGCCTGTTCTTTTGCAGGAAAGCGCTGATGTCATCGGACGCCCGGGTCCAGTCGCCTTTCATCAGAACCAGTCCGGCCTGTTGCAGGCGACTGTTCACAGGGTCACGGTCAAGTACCCGGACCTTGTTGGCCTGGCAGGTTACGCACCAGTCGGCAGTGACGTCGACAAACACGGTTTTTCCGGCTGCGACCAGCTCCGGGATTCTCGATTCATCAAGAGCTTGCCAGTGCAGAGCTGACTGGCTGCCGTCATGGCGGAGCATACCAAGCGACCAGGCACCGACCAGAACAAGGGCCAGCGACAGGAAAACAGCCGGCAGAGCCAGCATGCCTTTACCTGCAGCTGGGCGCATAAGCACCATCAGACGCCAGATCATCAACAAGGCTGGCGCCATTGCGATCAGCAAAACCCAGACTGTCGGCAAGTGGGCGTTCAGCAGGCTGACAAGCCAGAGTGTGGTCAGCAGCAGCAATACGGCCAGTATGCGACGCAGATAGACCATCCACTGCCCGGGCTTTGGCAACCAGGCCATAAGTGATGGACGCACCGCCACAATCAGATAGGGGGCCGACATACCCACGCCAAGCGCGGTAAATATGCTGAACAGGCTCAGGCTGTCCCTGGACAGGGCGAAAGCCACGGCGGTTCCCAGGAAAGGAGCAGAACAGGGAGTGGCCAGCAGAGTCGCAAACATGCCCTGAATGAAATGGCCGGCGACACTGTTATCGCCAGCATGGGCAGCTTTTGTAGAAAGGAACGACGGCAGACGTACTTCAAAAAGGTCCAGCAGGTTGGCGCCGAAAAGTGCTGTCACCAGCACCATAAAGCCGATAAACCAGGGGCTCTGGAACTGTATGCCCCAGCCAATGCTGCTGCCGGTCAGTTTCAGCAGCCAGATAAAACCGGCCAGCAGCCAGAAGGAGGCGACAATGCCCGCGGCAGAACTAAGGAACTGCCTGCGTGTGACAGAGTAATCCTGGCCTGACGCCTGCACCAGGGAGGACAGTTTCAGACCCAGGACAGGCAGGACGCAGGGCATAAGGTTGAGAATCAAGCCACCCAGCAAAGCAAAGGCAATCATCAGCAGAAAGGCTGTGGGTGCCTGGGGAACAAGAGCCTGCGGCGTTCCTTGGATAATATCGACACTCTGCTCACTGGCCATTTCCCGGTTGGCGCCATTTAGCAGGGTGACGAAAGCTGTCTGACCACTGAGAGCGAACTCACCAAGCCAGCTGCTGGCCTGCATCCGGGCCTGCAGCTGATTATCCCGAACCTGGATTCTTGGCAGGCTGAACGTGATGTCTTCAAGCCCGTCCAGAATGACGTCTGGACGGTTCCAGCCATTTTCACTGATGGCATTGATCACAACCTCATTGCTGGCTTTATCCCAGTAAACGTCAGTCGTCTTCAATCCGGTATCCGGCATGAGTACTGGAACTCTGGAAAAAGCCTTGTCCAGCAGGTAAGCGGCTTCAGCATCGGCTTTGAGCTGTGAGGGAGTAAAACTCAGCCTGAGATCATAATCCGTAAGAACACAGATGGTTGTGCAGGTTGACAGCCTCAGCTGACCATTAAGGTTAACGGGGCGGTTCAGGTCTGTGACTTTCAGTATCAGGGGAAAGACGATGTCTGTCTTATACCCCAGGGTATTGATGCCCAAAAGGTCAAACCGTTCCGGTACCGGCCAGTGCCAGGTCACCTCTTCAAGGTTTTCTGAAGCATCCCATTGGATTACGGGTGCAATGCCGCCTTCTCCCGGCGAGCGCCAGTAGGTTTTCCAGTCATTGGTAAGACGCACTTCCAGGGCTGCGAACACGGTATTGTTATCTGGATCGGTCTCGCCAGTGACCAGCAGCCGTACTTCGGCATCGGGTTGCTGGGGGGTACTGAGCCATTCGGTTGTCAGAGCGTATGTGCTGGGTGAAACCAGGGACAGGCAGAGAAAGGTCAGCCAGAGAAAATTTCTGTATAGGAATCGCTGGGGCATAGAGGTCCGGATTGTTTCTAAATACGAAGGTGCAGTGCAGAGAGACACCAGTACATGGTTTCAATGGATTTGACTGAACCGGTCAAACTCATTGAAATCATGTACTAGAGACTGAAGAGTATCACGATTACTGACCGGGACTGACTGAAAGCCGGTGATTCTCTGGAATCTTTAGCAAGGCATCCTGCCGATCATCGATATTGTTCCGATATTGTTCTGATATTGTTCCGCTGGCTCGGAACTTGCGTTTAAGCCGGTGGTTTTGCTTCAAGCTTGGGGAGAAAGGATTATGAATGCTCTATTCCGGTGCGTGTCTGCACTAATCTGGCTCATCTGTCTGCCGGGGTATACGTCTGTGACTAACTTTAGACCAGCTCCGCTGGTGGACGTTATTGATACTTCCGTCGCCCCGGTTCAGGACACGGCCGTCACAAAAGTTCCCATGATTACCTGGGGTGGGGACCTGGTCACCATTATGGCCAATGGCAACAGTACAAGAACCCAGGCCGACAGTATTTTCGCCAGAAAGGGGCTTAACCTGGAACTTGTACGCCAGGATGACTTCAAGCAACAGCTTCGTGATTACCTCTCCGGCAGAACACCCTACCTGCGCTGTACCGTGGGTATGTGCAACCAGGCGGCAGAGTTACTGAACCGGAACCCGGAAACCCGTCCCATAGTGATTTACCAGATGACCTGGTCCAAGGGCGGTGATGGCCTGGTGGCCAAGGACGGTATTCTGAAAGTGGACCAGCTCAGGGAAAAAACGGTTGCCCTGCAGGCTTATGGTCCCCATGTGGATTTCATGACCACCCTCCTGAGTCAGTCCAACCTGTCCATCGATGACATCAACCTGCGCTGGATGAATAACCTGACGCTGAGCCCGCAATCCCCCCCGGAAGCTTTCCGTGAGGACGAGGTCGATGCCGCGTTCATGGTCTTGCCGGATGCCCTGACACTGACGTCTAACCGGCAGGTAGGAACCGGCAGTAAGGGATCGGTCAGGGGCGCCCGGCTGATCACTTCCACCATGTACGCCAGCCGGATTATTGCCGACCTTTATGTGGTGCGGGCGGATTACCTTGAACAGCATGGGGAAAAGGTGAAGGCGTTCGTCACCGGTCTGCTGCAGGCTCAGTCGGAAACAGGCAGCATCATGGCGAAGCTGAACAGCCCTGAGCGCATTGATCTTCTGGGTGTTGGGGCGGGTATCTTGCTGGATGCGCCGGAAGCTCTGGCGGACATGGAAAACCTTTATCTGGATGCCGATCCTGCCGGACTGGAAGGGAATCTGTCGTTCCTGTCCGGAAAGGGGGCAGGGCGAAATCTGCAGGCTCTTAACGATGAATTGCAGACGGCGTTCGAGCAGATTGGCCTGGTCAGGCAGAAATCTTTTTTGACGGCAGTGGACTGGGATTTCAGTCGGTTGTGAACTGTTCGTTCATATTTTTTGAATGCGGGTTCCTGCGGATTGATTGAGCCTGTTTCTATAGGTGTTGCGTCTTCTACTTTGTGGACAGATATGACCTTTCGGTTTACCCCAGGTTACAGTTCTGAAATAAAACGTACGTTTTCAACAGATTCACTGATCAACTGTCTGAATTACCTGTGGATAAATCATGAAGCAGTGATAAACACTGAGGGGGAAAGGGTTGGTTAAAAAATAACCAGTTTTGATCTGGCGTGTTTCGTGTGCCGAACTGGCCATCAGTACATTTACTGTCCAGATTGCTGGACTGATCTCCAGGTACCCACCCCATGTTCCGGCTACCGGGAGATCATCTCAGGACTGACAATGTCAGTATCTGTTAATCACTCAAACAATATCCTGTCACGGATCAACAGTTTGTCACTTTTCGCTCTCACGGCTGACGGCAAAAGGTGACCAGGCCTGCTGTACCGGCATGATCTCAAGATTGTTGATGTTGACGTGGGCCGGGCGGCTGGACACCCAGAAAACCGTGTCGGCAATATCTTCCGGCGTCAGCGGCTGCATCCCCTGGTAAACGGCATCTGCCTTTGACTGGTCACCGTCGAAACGCACCACGGAGAACTCGGTTTCAGCCATGCCAGGCTCAATGTTGGTGACCCTTACACCACTGCCCAGCAGGTCGCAGCGCAGGTTCAACGAGAACTGTTTGACGAAAGCCTTGGTACCACCGTATACATTACCTCCGGGGTAAGGCCAAGTTCCGGCCACTGAACCAATGTTGATAATGCTGCCTGAGTTGTTTTTCTTCAGGGCCGGCAGAAGCGCATGAGTCATAATGACCAGGCCCTTGATATTGGTGTCGATCATGGTCATCCACTGTTCCGTGTCGCACTCATCGGCGGGCCGGGTGCCAAGAGCCAGCCCGGCGTTATTGATCAGGGTGTGGATATCGCTGAACGCTTCCGGCAGTTCTGCCACGGCCTGTCTGACCGCTGCTTCATCCCTTACATCCAGAACGATGGTATATATTCTGTCGCCTTCAGGCGAAAGCTCTCTGGCCAGTGCTTCCAGACGCTCGCTTCTGCGACCGGTCAGTACCAGGTTCCAGTCGCTGTCCCGGGCAAAACGGCGGGCACAGGCTTCTCCAAAACCGGATGTAGCACCGGTGATAAACACAGTTCGGGTCATTGTTGTATCCATCCTTACATAGGGAAAAGGTGATGACCGGAAGATTATCTCGAAAATTGTGAGAAAGTGCAGAAATAAGGCTAACTTTAACCTGTCGATCAAGTGCTGTTTTTCCGTTGTGAGCGTGAGAGTCTTATGTCAAAACACTGGCTCAGTTTTTTTTTGTTAGTGCTATTAATGGTCTCACGAGAGCTTGAAAGTCAAACGTGTAGGTATTGTGGAAGTCTTCTGGTCACGGGACAGCATGGAACTCGCGGCTGCCCAAACTGTAATCCTCCTTATGGCTACATGCAGATGCAGCAGCTGATGTTGCAATATCAGATGCAGAGTCAATACTCACAGGCTACCTGGTATTTTCCTCCAGCTACAACTGACTGGTCGGCTGGGGCTATGCCGATGGGACCACCGATGTGGCAGGGTCAGACTGTACCGGTGCCCCCTCCGGCTCAGACGCAGGGCAGTGAAACTCAGGCCGGTTCAGAAGCAGGTTCAACTGTTAGTGAAGAGCACGGCAGTAACGGCGGAGGTTCAACAGCTTTTCATGGAGCTGGGTCCGTTCTCGCCGATCATGCGGGATCAGTAGTTCCAAGCCAGGATGGTAAGGGTGCAAAACTTCAATCTATAGGAAAAAGCCTCTGCAAATCTGCAGGCAAAGGCTTAAAGAGGTTTCGCGAGCATAGTGTCCAAGCTCCAGCCTACGAGGGAATTCACAAACTGATAGGCATGGCCAATGTTCACCTGTCAACGACTGTAGTGGCAGTAGTGCTGTTGCCTGAAACCCATGAGCTGCTGGTTATTTTCGGCACCGCCGACACGGGTTTCCAAACTGTAATGCTGGTGAATCTTCAAGATGGCAGTGCAGTATCTATGCAAATCAATCTTTCTCTGGCTGCACTACTTGATAAAGTACTGACTAAATACCGGTTCAGACTGTTTATCTATTCGAGAAAAAAATTGCCCAGACCAGAAAAAAAAGAACCATGAAGGCTCTTTTTTTCTGGCAGTTGATAATCGTGCAGCCTATCAGGCTACGCTGTCAGCAGGACGGCTATTGCCAATCCCTTCAGCAACCGGGGCGCCGGCGCCACTGGGGATACGGATATCATCCACCATGTCCTGGACTTCTTTCGGCGGAGCCGCAGTCAGATGGCATACCACCAGTGAGACACCGAAGTTCAGCAGCATGCCCAGGGTGCCAATGCCCTCTGGCGACACACCGAACCACCAGTTTTCAGGGTTGTTGTCGCCGGGATTGATGAACTTGAAGTAAACGATGTAGGAGAAGGTAAACACCAGTCCTGCCACCATGCCACTGATAGCGCCTTCCCTGTTCATCCGCTTGTAGAAGATACCCATGAGAATGGCCGGGAAGAACGAGGCCGCCGCCAATCCAAAGGCAAAGGCCACCACCTGCGCCACAAAGGCCGGCGGGTAGATCCCGAACAGACCGGCAATGACCACAGCTACAGCGGCTGCTAACCGTGCAGCCAGTAGTTCCTGCTTATCACTAATGCCTGGCATCAGGTTCTTTTTAAGCAGGTCATGGGAGATGGACGTTGATATAACCAGTAACAGTCCAGCTGCGGTCGAGAGGGCAGCAGCCAGACCACCCGCTGCGACCAGGGCGATTACCCAACCGGGAAGTTGGGCGATTTCCGGGTTAGCCAGCACCATAATGTCACGGTCCACGTAAAGCTCGTTGGCATTACCGGTGGTATCATTCGACACCAGTCGCTCACCATTTTCCCCGCGTTCGTCGGTAAAGGCTGGCTTGCCATTCATGGCAGCGCCGGCGGTGTACTGGATCTTGCCGTCTTCGTTTTTATCCATCCAGGCAATCAGGCCAGAGTTTTCCCAGTTGGAGAACCACTCAGGCATGTCGTCGTAGGAAGCTTCGCTGACCGTGTTCAGCAAGTTGATCCGGGCAAAGCTGGCAACAGCTGGAGCTGTCGTATAGAGAATGGCGATGAACAGCAGGGCGTAACCGGCAGACTTACGGGCGTCGCGCACTGTCGGTGTGGTAAAGAAGCGCACAATTACGTGTGGCAGACCGGCAGTGCCGACCATGAGTGCCATGGTGATAAAGAAGACGTCAATGGTCGACTTCGAACCGTCGGTATATTGTGCAAAGCCCAGTTCCGCCGAAAGCCCGTCCAGCTTTTCAAGAACCGACTGTCCGGTGCCAATCACTTCGCTGCCAAAACCCAGCTGCGGGATCGGATTGCCGGTGATCATCATCGAAATGAAAATAGCCGGAACCATGAAGGCAAAGATCATGACGCAGTATTGCGCTACCTGTGTATAAGTAATGCCTTTCATGCCGCCGAGCACGGCATAGAAGAAGACAATGCCCATGCCGATGAAGACACCGAGGTTGATGTCGACTTCCAGGTAGCGAGAAAAGACGATACCGACACCGCGCATCTGTCCCGCCACGTAAGTGAAGGAAATGAAGATTACACAGATGACGGCAACGATTCGTGCAGCCTGGGAGTAATAGCGTTCGCCGACAAAATCGGGAACCGTGAATTTACCGAACTTGCGCAGGTAGGGCGCCAGGCACATGGCCAGCAGGACATAGCCGCCGGTCCAGCCCATCAGGTAGACCGCACCGTCACGGCCGACGAACGAGATGATTCCGGCCATGGAAATAAAGGATGCGGCTGACATCCAGTCTGCGCCGGTAGCCATCCCGTTGGCGACAGGATGTACCCCTTTACCGGCAATATAATATTCACCGGTGGAACCGGCCCGGGAATAGATCGCTATCCCAATATAGAGAGCGAAGGTGGCGCCTACGAACAGGTAGGTCAGCATGGCGGTACTCATTATTCCTGCTCCCCTTCATAGACATTGTATTTGCGGTCCAGCCGGTTCATGCCCCAGATATAGACAAAGATCAGCACCACGAAGGTATAGATGGAACCCTGCTGGGCAAACCAGAAGCCCAGCGGGAAACCACCGAACTGAATCTTGTCGAGCTGGTCTACGAACAGGATGCCGGCGCCAAAGGACACGGCGAACCAGATGCAGAGCAGGGAAGCAAGGAGTTTCAGGTTCTCCTGCCAGTAAGCGGCTTCTGACGCTTTTTTATCAGCCATGAAGGCGTCTCCTCTTGTTATTGTTCTTACGGCCGGGGATCACCTTATCAGGCTTGGGGTAATCTGCCCTTTCGACTTTAGGCTAATACGCAGGGTTGAATTGAATGTCTGGCTTGGTATGCTGAAGACAAGCCTGTAAAAATAATAACTAACAAGAGGCTGTGCTATGAGACTGTTCAAGGATCAAAGCAATCATCTGGTGGAATTACCCGTGGTGTTTGCACCAGCGGAGACGAAAAACAGTGTCGTCCATAAAATTCTGCAACTGAAGATTGCCTTTCAGCAATACCTTCTTACCCAGGGCAGTAGCCAGCAGGAGCTGTCCGGGGAGAGCCTGGAGACTCAGCTGAATCGACTGGCCTGGCGCCACAAATTAATGTCAGCTGAGATTTTTCCTGTGGCAGCAGAAGAGCTCAGGAAACCTGAATTCCTGCCGGCATGGGCCAAAGATGCAATGGCTGAAGACCATCTGTACCTGCTGGCCTATCGTTTCAGCACGATCAGCATCATGAGCCAGACGGCCTCAGCGATGAACTACACGGTGAATACCCTCAATCGACGACTGTCTGTTAATGCGTCCATTTCTGACTGGTGCAGGGCAACTGGCTATCATTCCGTGACTTTTGCCACTTCCGGTGGATTGTTGACGGCAGATGCTTTTCAGAAGCGGTTTGGTACACAGAGCCAGGATGCTGATGGACAGCGCCGGGGCGGGGTTTTGACGGATATGCCTTTTCACAGGCAGCAGCCATAACGATAACTTGTTAACGGTTATGGCTGGTTGCTCAATGGGGTCAGACACATTGACACTGCCTCACTTCATCTTGCCGCGAATCTTCTCTATTCCAGACTAGTACCCCGTCCGCCTGCAGATGATAGGTTCAGCTCAAGGCAGAGCGTTCAGATCAAGGCGCAGCTGTGCAGGAATACTTTACGTCTTTCAATCAGCTGGAACGCAGAGATGGACGCTCTGCCTT
>JBPCXN010000066.1:0-19222 GCA_051008495.1 Endozoicomonas sp.
TTTATCCTTCGGGGCTGCCAGCTCAAGCATTCCTGCAGTTGGTTAGTCCGGTCAATGCTGGCAGAAATGGTTCAGAGCCTTCACATTCGTACAACGCCAGCCCAAACACTGAGTAGCCAATGTTCAAGATCATTGTCAACCCTCAACAGGTTTTGTGCCAGTTGCATGTTTTGCTCTTGTAGCTGGCAGGTTTCAGTGGGTCGTCAAGCTCTGTGTCCAAAGAAAGTTTCGAGTAAAAGTCTGCAGCTAACAAGTGCATGTAGCCGACACGCGCGGCGTGCGGCTAATGCAGGCGTTATGCTTTTCTATAGCTCATCATGTAGCTGGTAATATATGGGGTATTTTTTTGACTTAGTTGAAATTCTATAGGTACTAAGTGTTTTTTGGGCATTATTATAAATCACGCATAAATCTTCTTTGAAATGATCTTTTAATTCATCTCTAGGCTCATACCTTAATATATGCGTAGGATTATAGTTTGAAAAAAACATATTAGGATCAATTGACAGTGGATTTATTTGATCAAACATAAAAACGACTTTGTAAGGTAATCCTTCAGACTCATCAAGAGAAATCCACATGCCTTTTTTTGAATCATCTGTTTGCTTTCCAAACCATAGGTAAACTCCGTAAGAGGCAATTTTGAAATCAAGATTTCCGACCATATTATAAAATTCATGCTGTAAGTTCTTGGTCACACCATCATCGAAAGAAAATGACAACCTTGTATCGAAAGCGATATAAAATGATTCATTAGTGTTTCTGTCAATATATTTTCTAAGGCCATCCAACTTCATATAGTTGTAGTATTTATCAATGTTATCATCAGCACAACATGCACAAGAAATCAATATTGCAATACAGATAATATGTTTCATTTAAATAAAACCAAAAAAAATAATTCTAGAGTTTCTAAAGTGATAGACAGGCATTCACTAACATATGTGATCAAAAGCATAACAAGTAAATCCATGTGACGCCTACGGCGCACCTGATTTAGGCGTTAGCTTTTCTGGTTCCGTATAAATGTTTTCAGATCGGACTCCAGTTGAAGGCTGATAGAAATTCTTGCCAATAAACGACTGGTTACCAGTCTTAGAGTTTTTTTGCTTAGTGGAGTGGCGTCATACACTGTTCATGAATTCAAGGTCGGAGTGCGCCACCTCAAACATCGGGGTCGGTTTGTGGCGTGCGAGTTCGTACAGTGCCCTACCGGGTCAGGCGAGTTCAGAGTGGCGCCACTATCAAGAGCGTTCCTGTCTAACATCAGCTGGTAGGGTTTGTGCAATTTAACAATCCGAGTGGCTGTAGGTTTTGTGCCTTTAGCAAGTTCGGAGTTTACATCGAAAGCCATACAAAGCTTCCAGTGCATTGTCGCAACGTCTTCCAAGCTGCCCAAGGATAAAATCAAGACGGATCGCCGTGATGCCCGGGCCATTGCGCAGGCCTTAAAGAACTCAGAACTCCATCAGGTCTTTGTTCCCGATGAAGAAGATGAGGCTATGCGGGACTTGATTCGAGCCCGAACCGATATTGTAAATGACCTCAAAGCAGCCAAACAAAGGCTGAACAGCTTTCTGCTCCGACACGATTACATCTATCACGGCAAGCGATGGTCAAAACATCACTGGCTCTCTGAACGTGTTTTTGCTTCTTCTGCACAGAATATCGTCCTGAAACACTACATGGACGCCATTGAGGAACGACAGAATCAGATTGAATCCCTGGAAAAGCAGATTGATCAGCACCTGAAAAACTGGAAACACTACCCTATCGTCAAGGCTCTGCAGACATTGAAAGGTGTACGACAGATAACAGCAATGACGATGGTCTCTGAGATTATTGACTTCAAGCGTTTTGAGAACCCAAGACAATTATCTTCCTGGCTGGGTTTGGTGCCCAGCGAAAACAGCAGTGGTGGCAAGCGACGACTGGGTGGTATTACCAAGTGCGGTAATACTCATGCCCGAAAAGAGCTGATTGAGTCCGGTTGGAGTTACCGGCACCCTGATAAGCTTAGCCGTGACCTGATGATGCGTCAGGAAGAAGGCTCACGGATACATTCAGCTTCGTACTGACACTCATCGGGGCAACAGAAAACCGGCGGTTCAGGTTTTTTGTCTGGATTCCCTTGGTATTTGTGCTTTCAGTAGAAGTCTGCATGATTTCCTGTCTGGCTTAACTGGACATGTTCAGGCATGAGGAAGCAATCAAGCTGGTAACCTTCGTTACATCTTGCACATTTTCATCCCGGGGAACATCCAAAAAATAAGTCGAGCATACTAAAGCGAAAGTACAGTACATGAAAGCTTCTCCGCAGTGCCATTGTCCGCAGGGTGATCAACGGCACAACTTACTCTGACAGCCAAACTACCGGTTTGTAGGGTAGGAAAGACTCAGAAACGCAGCAATATGTCAGGGATTGAAGGAAAAGTGAACTTTTACTGCGCTAAAGAACGAACCGATCTTGAAAGAATGCCACTGCTGAACGACAGAACCTCTGCAGAAGCCGTTATGCATCCCCAGCAAATGCCTTCTACACTCTATTTCTCCGCATACAGCATCAAAACTATTCAGCAGCTGGAAAGGGGTCATCATGCAGTTCCGGCTACCTTCAGCCATCGGACTTCTGGCGTTCTTAACCCTGTGGTCGGCCACCAGAGTTGATGCCTCGCTGTTCTCGATGCCAGATCTGCCTGTTCTTCAACCGTCTCAGAAAATCACTCTGCCATACAATGAACCTTTTCAGGAAAGCCTTCCAGGAGTCCATATCTTTCATTTGGATGAGGTCGGTATTGATTATCAGCCCCCTCTGATGACGCCTGCCAGGCCCGATTCCAGAAAGTCTTCTTCGCCTTCTCCCATGGAACTGGACCTGTACCGAGACCTTGACAACGATCCAGTTTTCCGGTTCTGGTACATGATGCACCCAAATCTGAGTCGGGAGCAGGCCTGGCAGGCTTTTCAGAAGTTGACCCAGGAGCAGTTAGCCTGGGCCTGGGAGCAGTTGAGACAGTTCGCAGAAAGCTTCAAGGAGTACCTGCTGTACGGCCCCCTGCTGCCAGCCGGTGGCGGTATTGCGCCAGAAAAGTACCAGGCAGAGCACAGGATTGTGCCGGGCTGGGTGCTCTGGAAGCTGGCCCGTCTCATCGACGAAAAAACCGAAAAAACCATGGATGAGTTCAGAAATAAAATTATCGACGCCCTCAAGAGCAGGAGCGAGCCGGAGCCTTCAGACAGCGAGGGCTCCTATAACGGCAAGTCCCGTGGAGCAGGCCGGCAAAACCTCCCTCCCCGTTTTCAGCCGACAGTTTCAAGACAGCAGAAAGCATACGGTCAGCCGGACAAATCAGCAGCAAGCCAGCAAAGTGCCATCTTCCATATCCCGGCGCAATCCTCTTCCATCTCCACACTCCGTTCATTCATGTGCTCGACCCTCCTCAGAAACTGGATCCGGAGAATGGGACTCTTTATGCTGCCGACCCCTGCCGACACTCACTGTCTGTTTCATGCCATTGATTGTCAGCTGCCATCACGGTCATACCAGTGTAACGGCATTGATCTCAGAAGAGACGCCGTAAAAAAAATCCAATTAATGGTGCAATCCGGTCAAACCCTGGAGGAGTACCTGGGCAGTTCGGCGCTACTGTTCATGTCCAGTGCGGACCCGACACTGCAATCTGCCCTTGAGTTTCTGAACATGCCATTTGCCCAGTTTAAAAGTACAGGCCGGGAGAGCTGGGGTGGCTATGAGCATGTCACCCTCCTGGCGAAGCTCTACGAATTTTACGCAGTGATCTTCAACTCGACCTGCTCCAGAGGCCAGTGTGAACAGAGAGTTCAACTGGTTACCCCTTCCGGTTCTTATCATACACTGGACGACGATCAGGTCATCAGGTTATTGAAAACTGTCAGCCGCCACCGGACTTTTGACGACAGACAGTTCCCCCTCCCGCCGCCGCTTCTGTCAACAGACAGCGATGCAACGATTCAGAACGGGCCGGCGCCCATTATCTTTCTTTCCTATGAAGAGGACTTCCTGGCGCCATCCAGTGAACTCCCGCCGGAGTGCCAGACCCCGGACAAGTCAATGTCCCACGTACCTGCCCATTGGAGCGCACTGAAGCAGGGGCATGAAAGGGGGCGACTCGCGGATCATTACAATGCCAGGGAAGTTCTTGCTTCAATCCCGGTAAGGATCAAGCCGCCTGAAAAGTTTGCCGGAGCCTCTCCGCCTCCGGTGCCTTCCGGTGCTAAAAAAAAGAGGAGAAGGAACAAGAGGCCTGCCTCTGACAGCTCAGCTTCACCGCAACCCGCAGCAATACGATCACCGACGCCCATAGAAACAATCCCGGAGCTGCCGAAGCCCAAAAATGATCGCCCGCCATCGGAAAAATTCTCGTCTTCGGCACCGGATGAGTCCTGGCCTTTTTTTGAACGTGAAGAAGGGCCTGACACGGGAGCAGTAGCGCCAATTTCCGGCACGGAATGGCCTCAACAAACTCCAAGTCCGCCACTGTTACGGGACTCCGATGACTATTCAGAAGAACACTCTCCAGAGCGTCCGGAAAGCCCCGATTCTGGCGTTGAAGATCTGCCACCGGAACCGGAGCCGGAGCCCCCTGACAGCAACGGTCAGGAAACAGACGACAAACAACCCGATCTCCCCCCACCCGTTCCCCGGCAACCGACGCCGGAGAAAAAAGTGAAAAGAAAAAGCCTGCGTCTTGCCATTCCCGAACGCCTTTTGCATCAGGAGCTGGCAGTGTCAAGCGCTGAAGATCAGGAGTTTCTGACAAAGATGGATCATGTACTGGCAGAGTACCTCCTGGCCGATGATATCCCGTCAGCAGCGAAAAAAAAGAAGAAAGTCACCAACCTGGCCAGGGAATGGCGGGCAGCCCTTCGGCTGGTGGCGAGCGGATTGAAACTGCTTGAGGCTCAAGTGCACTGGCATGAGCAGGAACTGGAGATTCACCTGCCCATCGCAGGGCTGCCGGTGGAGAAAGGCTCATACCGGGAAGCCCTGGAGTTGTTCTTCCACGCTGCCACACACTATGACTTCCCTTACGCCTGGGCGCTTTTGGCGCTACTGGATGAAGGCGACAGCAGCAGTCTTCCTCCCTATGAAATCCGCCTGCAGACGGCCGTACCTGCAGCCCTGCACGGCAACCGTCAGGCACTGGCTCTGCTGGCAGAAATGTTGCTCTACCAGCATCCCTATAGATTCCCACAAGTCATCCTGATACAGGATCTGGCCACCTTATTTCAACACCACCCGGCTCCGGGGCAAATCACCTTCACACTGCACCAGGAACATGAATACAGTCGGCTTCTGGCTCAGACACCACCCGACCAGGCTCTCAACCTGCTATCCAGCACCTGTTGCCATGATCTGCTTTTTCCCGCCTGGCTGGGCCGACATTTGCAGCCTGATGCGGGCAGCAATAACGCAGCCCTGCAGCTGCTGGAACTGGCTTTTGACAGCGGGAATCCAAAGAACTTCCAACAGCTTCTCCTGGAAAAAGCTCTGCTGGCAGTTCCGGCAGGGAAGAATAAAAGCCGTTATACGTCTCTGGTTCGCTGGCTGACCGGCGACAGGCAAGCGACAGGCGGCGAGCAGAAGAAAGGCAAAGGCAAAAAAGGAAAAAAGGCCAAAGCGCCAGCGCTCCGCAAAGCTCCGCTACTGTCGGGCTCAGCCACTCTCTTCCTGGTCACGGATGCCTGCCTTGCCGGTGGTCCAGAGTCTCTGCGGGATTGCCTGCAGTACCATGTGAGCGAAGCCATCGATTCCAGGAATGAGTGGCAGTTGCAGCTCTATCATATCCGCAGAACAGTCGCGGCCCTTAAAGGGAAAGTCATGACGGAGTGGGACAGACTCCTGGAAAAGCAGGACAGCGCCGCCCAGCAGGTCCTTGGAGCCAGCTATGACCCAACCCAACAAAATTACCTGAAACACTGGCAGATGACACTTTATCTTCCGCCTGAGCCAGCTGTGGCCAGCGGCGCACCGTCCCCGGATGAACCCAGGAAAACAACAACTGCCGCCTTGCACGATAACATTCCCACAGGCTACTTGCCGGTTGCATGGCTGAAAAACCTGGACGACAGAGTTCGGCAAGACCTTAAAGCCGCCTGCCCGGTGGCTGAGTGGGAATCATCATCCAGCGCCTGCTGCAAGAACAAGCCAAAAGCGTACTGCCACCTCATGGCTGCCCTGACATTACTACAAGCTGAAGTAGAAGGTCAGCAGATGAGATTACAGGCCCTGGAGCGCCCGGTACCCGAAGAGGATATTGCCAGAATACAGGGGCATTTGGCCGAATCCTTCACCAATGGCGCACCCTATGCCGGCACTTTGCTGGCCATTGTCGCCAGTCTGCAGATCAGCAAGGCTGGCACAGCCCATTCATCAGAAGCCTTCGCACAACTGGTTCCCCTGTTATATGACGAAGCTTTCCTGGGAGTGGATGACGCCATTATCAAACTGCTGCCGTTTTTCCTGCAGGAAGACCACCCACTGCAACTCGACAGCCCTGGCCTGCCAGGCCTGTTGCTGAAACTGAGCAGCCAACTGCCCTGGCATTTTCATTACCGGTTTACGGTCCGGTCACTGCAGGGCAAGTCCAGGAAAACCTTCGCAACAACGCTGTTGTTGCCTTCCGGTTCCCAACATGAGCTGCTGGTCAATTTGCTGGAGCCCGGCCCCTTGTCATTACTGGATAGGCTGAGTGAACGCCTGCAGAAAGCAGAACCCGACCGGCGAGACCGGGCCATCAGGGAATTACTCAGGGCCCATGCAGGCGTCGGCCTCCTGACCTACGACCGCCAGGCTTCGACCAATACGAAACTGCTCTATGCCATCAATCACCGCCTGGTCAGCCAGAAACCGCAAGAAGGCAGCTGGATCACGTCAGCGTTCAACAAAAGGATTGCAACCAAACCGTCACAGCTGGCCAGTTACCTGACTCTGCTTCTGTCCTTGTGGCCAGATCTCAGCCCCCAGGGGAGAGTGCAGGACAGCCAAGCACTGGTTTCCGCCATTGGACAGTGGCAGCCTTCCAGCATCTCAGCCATGCTGCTGACATTGTCGGACCCGGTCGTCTACCAGCCGGATCTTCTCGTGCATCTTCCAGAAGGCATCCCTGGGCTGCAGCACTGGCAGGCACAGGTCATGATGCTGCATTGGTACAGCGATTACCTGGCCAACGTACATGGCAGCAAGCAGAACCTTGACGACCTCCCTGCCGGGGAAACATTCAGGGAGTTACTGGAAAGCCAGATTCAGGAACAGGACGTGGTTGACAGGATCAGCGCCAGACAGCAGTTCCTTATGAAGCAGCACCAGCCGACAGTCACTCCGGAACCCGAGATAACCCAGGCCATCTACATAGAACCTGTGACAGAGACATCCTCAATCACTGAGCCCCCTGATACGGGTGAGATCATAAGAGACAGAATAAGATCGATGCTTTTAATAGAAACCCGGGATACTATTGATTCCACCTATTCTTATCCACCCCCCCCTGATCCAGAGCCCAAACTGGAGCAGCATCCGGAACCAAAGGGAAAAAATCCGGATGAACCCGGGCTCTACCCAGAGCAGGAATTTATCGATGCTGACCAATGGCACCGCTCTTCTGACAGCTATTTCCTTGACCGGATCAAAGCCGCGCAAATGCTCACAAGAGAAGAACTCGAGGTCATTCTGGAAAAATATAAAACCGAGAACCGGCAACTGGAGACTGGCTTTCTGAACACCATTAAGGGTCTTCTGGAACTGGGGATTGTGGTGGAAAATAAGACGCTGTTGCTGTTTCCGAACCTGAAACACTGTCAGACAGTCACAGCCTATCTGGCCGCAGCCAGGGAAACCCAGTTTCCCTATGCCGGCTACTTCTACGCCACCAGTCTATTGCTTTGCAATAAACAGGATCATGACCAGCAGTCGGCCAAAATGCCCATAACGCAATTAGGTGATATGGATGCCAAAAGAACCAGGCTTGTCGAAGACTTAGTCTCACCACTCTTTGAATCGGCGATTCTGGGGGTCGAACAAGCCAGCCTGCTTCTACTGACGATATACAATCACCCAGAATTACAAGTCACTGCTGTGCCCCAGGGTACCTTTCCTGCACAGCTCTTCTCATTGCATTCACAAAGAGCCGGTGCATACAGATTAAAGCTGAAGCTGAGCCTGGACCCGGTCACCGGACTAAACAGGATTCTGGCAAAGGTGATCCTGTCCGGTGAGGGTCATAACCAGCCGGGCTGGCTAAGAGGCCTGGTCGAAGAAGAGCTGCGTCATGGGCCCCGCATCAACATTCAGCGGTTATCTGATGCCGTGGAAAAAGCCGTCAAAACCAAGAAAAAAAACATATATACCACGCTAAGCGTAGCCCCTGCCCGGGCTTTTATTAGCCTTCTCCAAGGCAGTCACGCCCCATTTAAGCCCGACCATTGCACTGCCCCTGCCGATCCTGCAGTCTACGGCACGGTGATCAACTACTATAACCCTTCGTTTACCACCCCCCCTCTGCAACTACCCTCGAGTGTTCGAACAGTACTCCCCTGGCTTGAGGACGGTTTGAGTTTGGAGGTCGATATGAATTTCGAGGTCGATTTGAATTTAGGGGCCTATTTGAATACAGTCACTACTGTTGAGTCTGCTCCATCTCCAAGCGACCTACTCAAGGTGGTCAAAAGGCTGGGCGAGGCGGAAATTCCTTCACTGTTTATCCCCACTATTGACCCTTTCATGCTCCGGCCAGCCCTGCTGACCAACGTCATCCTTGCCAATAAAGAGGCTGTCAATGCCAAGCTGCGGATCTGGCACGGCAGAGTGCTGTTGCTGCACTGGCTCACCGGCACACTCATTGGCAAAAACGAGGCCGCCAGGCAACTGCTACAGCTTATGGCCATGGATAGCGACATAAATAAAGACATCAAGCGTCTTATTACTGCCGGCGGCTTCCCGTCACCAGAAATACCCGAACCTGTTCAACAGCTACTTGAAGAGCAGGGCAAAAACAAGCTTCCTGGTCGGCCAGTGACCACCCTGAGAGAAAGCCTTAGCGATCCGCAACTGTCACTGGATGAACGGATCATGGCCGACCTGTCCTTGCCATACAGTCAGGCTGACTTTTCCGACCTGGATGAGCATGAAGAGGCCTGGCACAGGATCGACACTTCCCAAGAACAGAGTATGCGGCTCGGCTATGTCAAAACCCTGTATGCACTGAAACTGCTTGATGCCCAAATAGAAGGCGATCGAAGTATACGCCTGAAGTTGCTCGCCGGAGCCAAACCGGAGCAGAAATCACTGATAAAGATCAGAAAGCTGCTGGGGAGTGCCATTACCGACCATAACGCCCCCTATGCCGGACTGATCCTGGCACTGACCGCGCTACCAGAAATGAAAACAATGCCTATTGACGCCAGTTCCCTCCTCAATAGCGTCAATACCTTCGTTCTGTACTTCCTGATTCCCTCCAGCCTGGCGGGCGTCGAGCAGGCGGCGGTGCTGGTTATGCACCTCTTATCTGATTTCCTGCACCAGCAGGGGCAGGGACAGGGGATAATGGCACTGCTGTTACAGCTCTTCGACCAGTCGGGCGATACACGACTACGGTTGAGATTTCTGACCGATGTCCATTACGAAGGGGGGACGAAGGAAGGTGATCGCCACCACAACACCCCCGTCATGCGAATGGAAGGTGCGCATCTGGACACCTATTACGAGCTTCTGCAGCCCAACCTGACGGCCCAGGATCGAGTCAGTATTCTGGGAAATGCCAGAATAAGACCCAACGCCAGGACTTCTCTGACTATGGTACTGGCACTCCGCTACCGCAACGCCGCACTCTATGGCCCGGCGGAGCAACCGCCTGCACAGATTGAATTTATGAACCTGCCGGTGCTCTATACCGGTGCCGACCTGCAGGGTTTCCTTGACAGCATGCCCAGAACCAACGCGATGTTCGAGATGTTCAGGGCGCACCTGCAGACAAAGACCATGAATCCTGCAGCTCAGGGGTTTCTAGAGACCCCGCTGGAACAGCTGAAACAGCTGGAACAGTTGGAAAAGATAGTTGTTTCTATTGGCTTTTACCTGGCCATCCAATCGCCTTTTACCTCCATGCCGGGTGTATTGCTTAACCCGGCATTGTCTCCATGGCGGGAAAAGATCGAACCCTGGGCTGCAGCAATAATGCTGCTGCACCTGCTGCTGGCTCATAATGACGAGAACAGTAGCCTGGAAGAACAGGCCAGTCTTCTGGCACAACTGAATGATCTGACCCGGCAACCTGACTTTCACCGTCACCGGAACATAATGATCTGGTGGTACAAATTGCTTTCAACCTGGCTACCTTCGATACCGAAAGCAGTACTGCCAATGCTGAAACGTCTGGAGGACAAAGCTCTCCGGGAGCGTCGTCGCCAGCGACCATGAGCGGAACCTGTTTTTTCGTTGGGTTTGTGCGAATAGTTGACCTATTTAAGCAAGTTCAACGGAGCTTTCAAGAACGCTCAAGGCTGCAGCCGCTCTTTCTGGATTTCAGGCCGAAATTGCCTTAAGTCCCACAGGCTCCCAGGGAACTCATGATTATGTCATCCGCTTTTTGCAATGGCACTACCGCCTCCTGATCCTGTCCTATACTTCTCGAGTTTCAACCCTGCTCTCCTTTTGCTGGAGCCCATCAACTTCCTGGAGCTGAACCCATGCGCATCCCCACTTCCATTTTCAGGGTATCCGTCGGTATGTTACTGGCCATGATTCTTTCGGGCTGCGCTACTGACGGCAGTATCAAACGCTGGGGGCAATGCGCCATGATAGGCGGTGGTACCGGAGGCATTCTTGGCGCCATTGAAAGCTCGGGGGCTGCCGCAGGAGGCGCTGCTGCTGGCGCTATTCTTGGTGGTCTGCTGTGCGCTTTCTACCCCGGCAGTGACAGTGATGGGGATGGCGTTGCCGACAAATACGACACCTGCCCAGATACGCCCAAGGGAGAGAAGGTTGATAAGGATGGCTGCCCATACGACAGTGACAATGATGGAGTACCTGACTACCAGGATCTCTGCGAAAACACCCCGGCCGGAGTGGAAGTCAATGAGTATGGCTGCCCCGACAGTGACATGGATGGCGTTGCCGACAACCTGGATCAGTGCCCTGACACTCCTGCAGGCGCCTGGGTCGATGAACGGGGTTGCCCGCTGGATTCTGATGCTGACGGCATACCGGATGGCATAGACCGGTGCCCCAATACTCCGGCCGGTGTTCCAGTCGATAAATACGGCTGCGCCTTTGAGTCTTTAAGAAAACTCGGTGAAGTATATTTCTCCTTTGACAAGGATGTGTTGACGGATGAAGCCAGGGGCATACTGGATGATCTTTCTGCACAACTGCTTGGACAGAAGGACCTGAAACTCAAGTTGTTCGGCTATACCGATGACAAGGGTGATCACGCCTATAACAACGATCTGTCCATGCGCCGTGCGGTCTCAGTACAGCAATATTTGCAGAAGAGCCTGGGGATTGAGGAAAAAGACAAGCTGGAGCCGGTTCCTGAAGGAGCACTCGGTAGTAAAGATGCATCTATGAAGGAACGTGCCACCTACAGAAAGGTGGTGATTTTCAGTGTTCAGGAATACTGATTCTCAGCCTGGGCTAAAATTGTTATGAAAGTCATTCTTTATATGACGATTAATAGATAACAACGTCTTTTTCAAGGATCTGACAGCCAAGGATGGCCTTTATGATAGTCGTTGACCTTATCAAATCTACCGGCCAATACATCGGGGACGGCATTCTCAACAAACTTGGCGATGTTGCCAGCTACCTGGGCTTCTCGACCAGATTTGACTCGCATGCCGAACCCCGGATTCCTGCTGCCAGTGACCAGCCTGAACCTCCCCAGACGCCGGTAAAACAGCGGACGTCAAGCCCTGTAGCAGGACTGACCATCCCCACTGTATCCAAGAAAAGGCGAAGGGAGCTGCTGAAAAGAAAGTACTACCCAGGTGAACAGGCTTTTCAGGACGCCAGCAAACTCAGGGGGCTGGATCCAGGCAAGCGCTTCAAACTCAACACCCTGGCTGGCTATCAACATAGACTGCAAGAGCTGGTTGACTGGCACGAGGATAGCAGCGACGCAGCACTGGAAGCAGACCTGAAATCTGCACTGGAGGACTTTCTCAACAACGCCAGAGACTTTCTGCAAAAGAAACAAAATGCCCCTGAGTTGACTTCCGCCCGGTTCCTTGCAGACATGGGCTACGACGACAACAGCCCCAGACAGCCGCCTCCCGTTGACCATGAAACCTTTAAGCAGCGGGTAGAAGAGCTCTATCATCCGAGCGCTGCACCCCAGCCTCCAGCCGAACCAGAGCCTTCACCAACCAGCTTCTTTCACTTCGATGGAGATGTCATTCAAATCGAAGCGGACAAATTGCAACCGTTGATCGTATCTAGGCTGACTAACACCTGGCACCCTTGGGAAGATGCCTTGCCGGAGCTGCCTGTCATCAATCAAAGTCGTCTGGATCCTGATTCCGTACCTGACTATGCCGGTGCCGTGGCATTCACCCTTACCCTGTCAAAACCTGATGAAGCTTACAAAGAGAGAGTCAATGGCATATTGAAAACCATGCCAGCTTTCTATCGGGACGATAAGAACAGCCTGACCCGGTTTCAAAATGACATGCAGAGCTACCTGGAAATGAGTTGCCAGTATCTTGCCGGTCTTGAGGTACCTGCCTTGTCGCCAGAAGCACTCAAAGTCAGACAACAACATGAAGAGAAGCTGAACAGCACCCTGGCTGAACTCAGCCAAGTAGGGCTGCCAGTGGTGGACGAGGCGATTGAGCACCTCAGATTGCAGAAAGCCGTCATGGAACAGTTCAAGGCACTGTTTGTCACAAAAGTACCGCCAACCCAGAACCTGGGCTGACAGAGCGAACTCCTCTGTACGTTTTTTGCGCCTTCCTGAAAATAATTCCTTTTTAGCAGTAGCAGAAAAAGCTTCCCGTGATATAAAGGCGGTTTTGGTTTTTTTCAGGGTTTTCTTCTTTAATGACCTCCCACAAACAGGCCTGTCTCTATGCTGTGGCCACAGCGCTGCTATGGTCAACCATTGCAACAGCTTTCAAATTAACTCTCCAGTACCTGGATCCCTGGCAGCTGGTTTTCTGGTCAGTTCTTACTGCCACCGGTTTCCTTAGCTGCATTGTGATAGCCCGGGGCAAGGCACCATTACTGAGAAAGCAGGCCCGGGAATCATTCTGGCTCTATATATTTCTCGGAATCCTTAACCCGTTTCTCTATCACGTGGTTCTGTTTGGCGCCTATGAACTGCTACCGGCACAGCAGGCACAGGCCCTGAACTACAGCTGGCCGCTCGCCCTCAGTCTTCTGGCCGTTCCCCTGCTGGGTAATAAAGTCAGCCGCAAAGATGGGCTTTGCTGCCTTGCGGCTTACTTTGGCGTCCTGATCATCAGCACCCGGGGAAACCTGCAGAATTTCAATTTTGACAGCCCCCTGGGCATTGCCCTGATTCTCTCCAGCACCATCCTATGGGCACTCTACTGGCTCCTGAATACCCGGCAAAAAGGCGACGCCCTGGTATCCCTGCTGCTCTGTTTTCTTTTTGGCATGCCCTGGATTGTTGTCTCTACCGCCATGGCCTCGAATTTCTGGCCCATCCCATTGCCCGGTCTCGCTGGCGCCATCTACATTGGCCTGATTGAGATGGGCATCGCCTACGTACTCTGGCTCAAGGCACTGAAGCTGGCGACGAATACCACGGCGATCAGTAACATCAGTTATCTCAGTCCGTTCCTGTCGCTGTTCTTTATCGCCCTGGTTCTGGGTGAATCCATTCACCCCAGCACTTACCTGGGACTGACGATGATTATTGCTTCGGTCATTGTCCAGCAACGCTCCGCCACTGTCAGAAAGGCAGAACAGCCATTAATGGAGGCAGGCCAGAACTGAACATGCCGTGGACAACTACCTGGCTCCGGCAGGTAGTTGTTATAACCAGGCTATCTGTCAATTCACACTGCAGGTACTGATAACAGCAGCAAACAGGCAGAACCCGATGTGTGTGTCTACACTGCTTAGATCGCCTGAAGGTGAGAGCCTTCTTATGAGGCCATCCCCCGGAAGGAGTACACGTGACAGTAGTAACACAAAAGCAACCTTCACTGATATCCGAGCGTTCATTCAAAGTCTTCACCCACCGCCATATCGACAAGATTTCCGCCCTGCAGTCCCTGTCAGATGAACAGCGCTTCGACATGAAAGTCGTCTCCAGCGTTCTGCCGTTCAGGGTCAATGAGTATGTCATTGATGAGCTGATCGACTGGGAAAATGTCCCGGATGATCCGGTGTTTCAACTGACCTTTCCCCAGAAGGAAATGCTGTTCGAGCACGACTTCAACCAGATAGCTGACCTGCTCAGGCAGGACGCTGACAGCAACACCCTGCAGAGGCACATCCAGGGCATTCGTCACACCCTGAACCCGCACCCGGCCGGGCAGATGGAGATGAACGTTCCCATTCTCGACAACCAGATGCTGCCGGGAATGCAGCACAAGTACCCGGAAACACTGTTATTCTTTCCCAGTCAGGGTCAGGTATGTCATTCATATTGCACTTTCTGCTTCCGCTGGGCTCAGTTCGTCGGTGACAAGGATCTGAAATTCGCCTCCAGCGAGCGCGGCCTGCTGTATCGCTATCTTGCCGAGCATACTGAAATCAGTGACCTGCTGATCACTGGCGGTGATCCCATGGTCATGAAAACTCACCATCTTGAACATTACCTGGAAAGGCTGACCACACCCCAGCTCCAGCACATTCAGACCATCCGCATTGGTACCAAGTCACTGACCTTCTGGCCCCATCGCTTTGTTACTGACAGTGACGCTGATGACCTGCTGCATCTGTTCGAAAAGCTGGTCAAATCCGGCAAGCATGTAGCCCTTATGGCTCACTTCAACCACTGGCGGGAAATGGATACCCCCGTCGCCCGGGAAGCTATCCGGAGAGTCAGAGATACAGGTGTGGTGATTCGCAGCCAGGCACCATTGCTGCGTCACATCAATGATGACCCGGAGGTCTGGAGCAGACTCTGGCGACAGCAGGTCAAGCTCGGCATCATTCCTTACTACATGTTTGTTGAGCGGGATACCGGGGCCAAACGTTACTTTGAAGTCCCCCTGGCCCGGGCAGCCGCTATCTATCAGACGGCAATCAAACAGGTTTCCGGCCTCGCCAGAACCGCCAGAGGCCCCTCCATGAGCGCCAATCCGGGAAAAGTGGAAGTTCAGGGTATTACGGAAATCAAGGGAGAAAAGGTTTTTGTTCTGAGGTTTATCCAGGCCCGGAACCCGGACTGGGTTCAGCGCCCGTTCTTCGCCCGGTTCGATGAACAGGCTACCTGGCTGGATCAGCTGCAGCCTGCCTTTGGTGAAACCTCATTTTTCTTCGAAGATGAAATGGAGAAGCTGAGCATGTCCAGGCAGCAGGAATATTGCCAGCCGGTACAGATCACCCCAGTTTCCTGAGGCATCACACCTTCCAACAGCCTGCCGGATAACTCTTGTCCGTAGTGATCCGGCAGGCACTCCTTTCATATACCGTCCTCTGCAATTGGCTGATAAACTCCCCAGCTTTTGACGTTGTCCGGTGACAGAGTCCCTATGGCAAGAGCAAGAAACAGCCACTTTCAATTTAAACAGTTTCGGATAGAACAAGATCAGTGCGCCATGAAGGTGACCACTGACGCCTGTATTTTTGGAGCCCGGACTGACGTTGAAAACAGCCGCAGAATATTGGATATAGGTGCTGGCAGCGGGCTATTGAGTCTGATGGCGGCACAGCGCACAAGTGCAGTGATTGACGCCTTGGAAATTGATGAACTGGCGGCAAAGCAGGCTGAACAGAATTTTTCCAGCAGTCCGTGGGCGAACCGGTTGCAACTGATACACAGCAGCGTCCAGTCATTTCAGAGCGATGACGGTTACGACACCATTATCTGCAATCCGCCGTTTTTTCATAACGCCCTCAAAGCCCCGGACAGTCGCCGGAATATGGCCCGTCATACGGACACTCTCTGTTTCTCCGACCTGGCCAGTGTTATTGAGCGACTCATGACTGATGATGGCAGTGCCTGGGTTCTATTGCCGGTAGCGTCGTCGTCACTCTTTCTGGAAGAAAGTAAGAAGGTAAATCTAGATGTAGAACAGCTCATCAGCCTTCGCTCTTCAATAAGGCACAATGACCATCGTCATATTTTCGTTTTACGAAAAGGAGAAGGAATAGCCACTACTGAACGTCTGACAATCTATAAAGAGGGCTCAGAATATAGTGATCAGGTAATAACACTATTAAAGAGCTATTACCTGCATGTCTAAAAAGAGCGCGACGCTGGCTCGAATATAAGGCAAAGGAAACGTTATTCGTCTGCTTGAGTGTTGAAGGGGTTATCATCGATAGGAATACTGCCCGTACTGTCTTCCCTGCGCAACTTTCCTGATCCAGTCGGAGAAGCCGGTGTTGGAGTAAGCATTCCTGTATTCCAGGATGGATTAACGCTGCTCCCGGAATCAGTTTTTAATTGAGTAGGTTCTGGAGCCTGCGAGAAGGTTCCATAATTTTTTTGCGGTTTGGAACTGGGTACAATGTATTCCTCGACGTCAATGTCATCCAGATGTTTTGAGACAGAACTGCTTGCACTTATATCAACAATGGGATCTGCAACATCATCCAGGTCAATTCCCAGTGCAGCAGCAAGGTTCGTGTTAAACGTTGATCCACGGACATCCCAGAGCCCGAGCGTTTCACCATGCTCGGCCAGATACCCTTCCATGGCATCATCACTGCTTATGAGGCCTTCCAGCGTTTTTATCGTATTGAAAAAGGCAATCAGCCGGTTTACTTCTGCCTGACTGGTGGCAATCGTTGCCTTGGACTTTCCTTTAGAAGCCAGTTTTAACTCTTCCAGATTCGCTTTAGCCTGCTCTCTGGCTGCCAGCATATCCTGGTGCATTTCGTGTACAGCCTGCTTCAGGGTTCCCCTGCCCTTGGAGCCTTCTTTCTTTAATTTCTCACAACGGGCTTGCAGCCCAGCCACTCCATACCGGTCAACACCATGAACCTGCTGGCTATAGGAAACATTCCTCATCAGACCGGCATTTCTTCTTTTCAAGGGGAATGCCAGTACCTGTTTGGCCAGATTTCTATTGAGCTTGATTATTCTCTCATCATGCTTTTGTCTGCGAGCTGCCAGCGCTGCCTGTTTTTTAACTTCTCCTTTCGAAGCTGCTGTTTCCAGCTTGCCAAGCATCTCCTTCAAGACCTCAATGTTCTGTTTTACCGCTTCAATTTCTTGCTTACGCTGGCTGGTCATGCCCCCTTTAGCCCACTTCTGGATAGTCCTCTCGGACATCTTTTTGCCTTTCAGGATTGCATCCGCTGTAGCCTCCTGGACAGTGCTCACTGCATAGGTCTTGGGAGTATGAACATCGCCCAGGGTATCAATACCGTCCTGAAAATGACTGGCTGCATCATCAATTTTTCTGGCGGTTTTGAACCCCAGCCATTTGATCAGCCGCTTGGGGCCGAACTTGTTCCCAAATGAGCGAATGCTGGTTAAAGGCTGCGCCCACTTAGGATGGAGGGCGGAAAACCGGTCTAAGAATCCTGACATCCTGATCTCTCCCTGATCAAAGAACTTCTTTTCTGGGCTAAGTATAGGAAAGAAATTTTTCTCAAAAACAGAATTGTCAGAACCAGTCAGAATAACAGCAGGAAAAATATTAAAGTGACTACAGCCAGAACAGGTTGCCGGTAAACCGGCAGCCTGTTCTGGCTGTAGTACTCAGGTCAAATAGGCACGGTTCAGATACTGCTCTGTCTTTTTCTGAAACCAGGTGCAGGCTACAACCACCAGCCAGTAGACCAGCGCAACAGTCAAATAGCTCTCAAAGAACCGGAAACTGCTGGCTGCCTCCATCTGCGCCCGGGCCATGATTTCGACGACGCCAAGCGTGAACGCCAGGGAAGTGCTTTTTAACAGATCGATGGTGTTGTTCATCAACCCCGGAAAAGCCACCCTGGCCGCCTGGGGAAGAATGATGCGCCGCATGCCCTGGGCTTTTGTCATCCCCACACTCAATGCCGCTTCCATCTGCCCTGGGTGAATTCCCAGGATAGCGGCCCTCATGCTTTCCGCCATGTAGGCAGCGAAATGCAATCCCAGGCCGATAATCACGGCGACAATAGCCGGCATCTTCGCCATGGCCGGAAAGAACTGGGGAAGCCCGTAATAGAAGATGAAAAGCTGCACCAATAACGGCGAGCCACGGAAAAAAGAGATATAGAGGTCGGCAAAGTACTGAAGATAGAAAGGTTTAATGATCTTCAGCAGTGCCAGCACCAGTCCGAGAGACAGGGATAACATCAGACCACCCAGTGTCATCCACAGGGTAGTGTCCAGATCCATGGTCACCACCGGCAACAGGCCGATGGTGTATTCCACATCAATCATGGTGAACCTCAGCCAGCCGGCGCTGCTGTGATATCCCCGCCAAACCAGCGACCGGATATTTCGGCCAGGGAACCGTCATTGCGCATGTCGTCAAGAGCCTGGTCAACCCTGTCCCGCAACGCCCTGCCTTTTTCCGTCGCCAGGAATGGCATACCGTTTTCCAGGGTTTCAATGGGCTCTCCAGCCAGTTTCAGAGGCAGGCCTGACTTTTCCACCAGGGACAGAACGGAAATCCGGTCCATGACAAAAGCATCGGAGCGCCCAACGACAACATCCTGCTCAATACCGGCGTCATAGGTGACAATATCAATGCGGTTTTCAGGGTCATGGGAACGGAGAATCTGCTCGAAATTGGAGCCCAGGTTGACCGCTACCTTGCGACCCTGCAGATCACCAATACCCCTGATGTCAGAGTTATCACTGTGCACAGCAATCTGGGCGCCATCGTAGACATAGGTCTGGGAGAATGCGTAACGCTCCGCTCTTTCAGGCGTCAGGGTAATCTGGTTGGAAATGGTGTTAATCTGGCCGGCTTCCAGCATACCAAACAGTCCGGAGAAAGGCGCAGTGACAAACTCGACTTCGGATTCCAGCCGGCTACCCACTTCTTTCCACAGGTCCACCTCAAAGCCCTGAAGTTCGCCCCTTTCCATGAAAGTGAACGGGTAATA
>JBPCXN010000067.1:0-5915 GCA_051008495.1 Endozoicomonas sp.
AGGCTGCGTTAACAGCTCTGGCTTGCTCAGCTCCACCTGAAGGCCGTAGTCGCTGGACATTGCAGCTTCTCGCTGACCGGATGGTTGAGCTGGAGTATGTTGACTCGATTTCCCATCAGACCATAGGGCGAGAACTAAAAAAAACGAGTTAAAGCCCTGGCAGAAAAAGGAATGGTGCATTCCCCAAAAAGCGAATGCGGAATTTGTATGCGCTATGGAACGTGTTCTGGATGTTTATCAGCAACCTTATGATGCTAAACATCCACTGATCTGTATGGATGAGAGCAGCAAGCAGCATACCCGGGAAGTCAGAACACCACTTCCGATGAAGCCGGGTCAGCCTGAAAAATATGATAATGAGTACGAGCGCAATGGTGTCAGTGCACTCTTTATGTTCTTCGCCTCTCTGGATGGCTGGCGGCATGTCGAAGTCACAAATAGCCGGACTGCTTGCGACTGGGCTCACCAGATCAAGCAGCTGATTGATGTTCACTTCCCCAAAGCCAGTGTGATTCGTCTTGTCATGGATAACCTGAACACACATACGCCGGCTTCCCTGTACAAAGCCTTTCCGCCAGAAGAGGCCCACCGCTTGGCCAGCAAACTGGAGATTACCTATACCCCGAAGCATGGAAGTTGGCTGAATATGGCAGAGATTGAGCTGAGCATTCTCAGCCGACAGTGTCTCGGTAGACGGATACCGGATCAATCTGTATTAAAGTCAGAGATTGAGGCTTGGGAGTCGCAGCGTAATGCTGTAAAGAACACGATGGAGTGGCGATTTACAACGGATGACGCACGGGTAAAACTGAAGAAGCTATACCCGACCATCAAACTGGAGTGATGTACTAGGAGCCTGTCGGACTTATGCTTTCGAGCATGCTATTCATGGTAAGAGTCAGTAGAACGAGTCAAATTTTTCGATGGATTCGTGCGAATAGTTGACCTATTTTAATCGAGTTCATCGGAGCTGTCTAGAACGCTCATGGCTGCGGCCGTTCTTTCTGGGTTTCAGGCCGAAATTGCCTTAAGTCCGACAGGCTCCTAAAATATCGCCTGCTCCCGAACCATGGTGAAAACGGTTTTGAGAATCACCAGCGCTAATATCAGTTTTGGCACCCAGTGCATTTCTTTCACATCCTGGTAAACCTTTCTGAGCACTGCCTACTCCCCCGCAACAACCATGGTTGAGAATGTCTTTCGAACGAAAGGCTATCATAGCATTATTTGCCCTGTCTTCGTGATCCCATGTAGACTCAACAAGCGATGATGGGCATAGAATACTCGATGAAAGTAGACATAGTCACTGCCAGAACAACAATATAATAGCGGCTTTTTCGGACAGGCTTTATCGGAGAGCGGTAGCTGATTTTGAAAGGCATCTCCAGCACATAATGAAGAAACAAGGCGTAAAAGCTGCTCATCAGAATGATCAGTTTCCTAACAACCAGGACAAATTAATTCATACAATGGATATTACAAAAGAGAAAAACGAAATCCACCTTCAGTCCTATGAAAATATAGTAGAGCTTATCAACGACTCAAAAATAGATAAAGCAATTTCTCTTGCACGAGAGCAAAACGCTGAGAGAGAAATTGGAGAACTATTGTTTAAGCAGGGTGCCAAGCTACTGTCTTCATGCAAACCTTTTGATAATATAAGCGGAGAAGAGGGGGTCAGGCTAATAATAAAAGCCACACATTTATTTCCTGCCTTTTCAAATCCTGCAAAGGATATATTATGGGAGTTCAGACAATTAGAGGCGCTACTTGAACTCTGTTTGAGATCCAAAGAAAACTCAAACAAAGACCTATTAAATGCAGCTCTGGCAAGCAACAGTCTTGGAAACTTCCATACAACACATCATCTTTACAGAATACTTCTCGAAAGAAAGGGAAGCGAAAAATACAGATTCAACTATGCACTTTCCCTATTATCTCTAAAAAGATACAGAGAAGGCTTTAGAGAATACGAAAGCAGGCTGGAGGCTCACAAAGGTAATTGGTTAGATGAATTAAATTTAAAAAAGTGGCAAGGTCAGGATTTAACAGGAAAGACGATTATTATTGCTACTGAGCAAGGCCTTGGTGATGTCATACAGTTCATCACCTTAATTGATAAAATAGTTAAAGAAGGAACTAAAATCATTATTGCTCTGAGAGCCCCTCATGTGAGCCTAAAAAAAATATTAATGTCACATGAAAATATTCATGATGTAGTTATACCCACCGTAGTCAAAAACAGTCAGCAATACACCTTTTCTGCCAAAGCCGATTATTACTGCTATTTAATGAGCCTTCCTCACTTTTTAGACATTAATTTAGACTCTATAAGTAACACAATCCCATACCTGGCATCATCAAAAAAACACTTCAAAAAATGGAATCGACTTTCACAAGGTAAAACCACCTTCAAGATTGGAATCGTCTGGTCAACAAGATTAAAAATCAGTCATGACAGCCAGCATTTGAAAGACTCTACAACGGCAAGATATAAGAAAGTCATCAATCTAAAAGAACTCATTCCTGCCCTTAGACATAAGAGCATAGCCGTATTCAGCCTTCAAAAGGAAATCAATAAGCAAGAAACAATGCTGTTAAATGACTATGACATTACTAACTTGACAAGTAGCTTAGATAACTTTGACGACACGGCAGCTGCCATAGAACATATGGACCTGATAATATCCATAGATACTTCTGTTGCTCATCTTGCGGGAGCACTGGGAAAAAAAGTATGGACACTCCTTCCCTACGCAGCCGACTGGCGCTGGCAACAGAACCGTGATGACTGTCCCTGGTATCCCACCATGACACTGATCCGCCAAAGCCAGTTTGCCGACTGGATCAGTGCCATAGAGAGGGTTAAGAAAAAACTGGAAGAAGAACTTTCATTATGGGAGGCACGTAAACACTTCAACCTCCCGTAAGTCACTATTCATACATCACAGCTAAACCCCTCTGGTAGCTTTGCCTGCAGGTAGCTCAACAATGAGCCTGTACTCTGATGCAAGCGGTACTGGTTGAACAGCAGGTCATGGAGGGCATTCACCTCTGCCTGCCTGGCAGCAAAATACTCATTCTGGCTATCAAGCAGGTCTATCAGCGTCCGTCTTCCCAGATTGAACTGGCTACTGCGCAGATCCCTAGATCTCAAAGCATGCTCTACGTGGGTTGCCAGAGGTACCAGCCGTTTCTCGCCAAACTCCACTGCTGTCCAGGCAAAGCGCACTTCTTCCCTGACTTGCCGGGCAGCCCGGTCCCGAACTTCCATGGCTTCAGTAAGCAGCTTGGAGGTCTGTTCCAGACGGGCCTTGTCCGCCCCACCATTAAGCAGGTTATACCGCATTTTCAGCATGGCGGTATGATCGTATTCGTCGCGTTTCCCACCATTCTGGTCGCGCCCCCAGGTAGCGGCCAGCTCCAACTCAAACTTCGGCATAAATGAGCTCTTGCTCGCTTCATATTGGGCCTCGGCAGCCTTGATATCCGCCTGGGCAACCTTTAGAACCGGGTGGGAAGTCGCGGCTGTATCAAGAGCTTGCTCAAGATCCACTGGTATATTTCCCGGGGTGTTGGGAAGCTGCATGTCCTCTGGAAGATTGCCAACCAGCCGCTGATACACGGTCTTGCTGTCCCGCAGGGCGGACTCGGTAGCGATCTGATTAGCCTGAGCCAGAACCAGACGACTCTGGGCCTGTACCAAATCAGCATCGGAAATCAGCCCGCTGATGCCCTGCTTGTTGATCAAGTCATAGATTCGCTCATGTTCGTTTCTGTTGCTGGTTGCCACTTCAAAGAGCTGTTGTTGCCTCAGGATATTGATGTAGGCTTCTGTCGTTTCTATAGCCACCGATTCTGCAGCCCGGCAGACTTCCATGGTGGCAGACAGCTGTCGTGCTGTCTGTCGATCGACTTCGCTGTCGGTAGCAAAGCCGTCAAACAACATCTGAGTGCCCGTTAATGAAGCTTCCCGGCGAGTTCTGTCCTGGGTCTTACTGTCGCTTTCCCCTCTATTATATGCCCCCAGTGTCGTGCCGTTACGACTATTCTCATAGCCAATACCTGCCGTAAGATCCACCTTTGGAAAGTACCCTCCCCTGGCCTGCCGAATCTCATCCAGCCTGGCTCGGGCTTCAGTGGTACGGATCAGAATCTCCGGATTGGTCGCCAGAGTTTCATTGACGGAATCGATCAGAGAGCCCCGGACGCTGGCTGCGAGTGTGATAGCAGAGAGGGCAAAAACCTGTAGTACTTTTCCATTCATTTTCTTTGACTCCTGCCCCTATTTTTTCATTATTTTAAACTGTTTATACGATCAGCTGACCGTTGGCAATCAGTTGTTGGAGAATGTCATCGCCACTGACAACACCGTCACCACCGTCATCCCAGCCAATTGTGCCGTTAATCACTATTTTGAGTTGGTCGCTGGCACTGTCGGAAGTTGATGTTGTGAATGTCAGAGTGGCCAGGCCATTGTCATAGCTGGCATTAAACTGATTGAGACCAAGAGCGGCAAGCAACTGGGCAGCATTCAGGGAATCTGCGCCGTTAATATCCACCAATTCAGAAATATCCAGTACATCACCACCAGAGGCAGGAGTGCCCAGTACAAAATCGGTCAGGGTATCCGTCTGGATGGTTGCACCATCAATGAGGTCTTCAGCCCTGAAGACAAATGTATCGGAATCCGCTCCACCAACCAGGCTATCATCCCCTTTACCACCAATGATTCTATCTTCACCCGCACCGCCATTCAGGCCGTCATCACCAAAGCCGCCATCCAGTATGTCATTACCAGTGTAACCAAACAGCAGGTCATTCCCTTCATTGCCACTCAGCTGGTCATCACCGATTCCACCATCAAGAATATCAGCGCCTGTGCCACCATCCAGCACATCGTCCCCGGCCTGACCATAGAGTTCATCATCACCCTCACCGCCAGTCAAACGATCACCGTCATTGCCGCCATACAGCTTGTCGTTACCGGCCCCACCAGAGAGGTTGTCGTAACCGGCCAGCCCATTGATAATATCGTCGCCATCCTCGCCACTGATTTCATCATTTTCGGCCGTGCCATTCAGTGTTTCTGACGACGCTGTTCCGGTGATTGTATTTTCAATAGTACGAATGGTCAGGCTGGCGCTGTCGGAGTCACCCTCATTGTCAATCAGTGTGTAGTCAACAGCTACTGGATCTGTATCAATTGAAGGTGATGGGTTTGAGCTAGCTGAATAAGTCACTTCATATAGAGTCAGAGAGCTATTATTACCATAGTCATAGACAGTAAAGTCAATCTTTCCTATACCGGTATAATCATCTGCACTGATGTTTATCGAGTCAGTATTCCGATATAGGGTAGCGAGTTCAGTAACACCATCGGTAGCATACAGAACAATCTCAACCCACTCTCCATTATTAAACTGCCTGAGTTGTAGATTTACTCCCTCCACGCCAAAGGCATTCCCCCCCTTGCTGGTGAAATCAATTGTAACAGTTTCTCCATCATTAATACGGCCATTTTCGGCTCCACCTTGAATACCAATACCATTCCCATTGTTGTAGTTAACAGTATTAGAGCCCGTTATGGTCAGTGTACTATTTGCCACTGTAGAGGAGCTGTTCGTAGTTACAGTTAACGGGGGAAGAACTACATCACCTCCATACGCATAGTAACCATTACTTCTGAATATGAGCACGGAGTCATCACTGCTATCCGTAACCGCTACCTGATAGACATCAGCCCCCTTAACGTTTTCAGTCGGATAACTGACCACAGTAAGATCAGAGTTTGATCCGGAAATATTGCCTGTGGCAAGGTCTATGGTTATACCTTTATAAGTAATAGACGAGACCTGAGCCCCTTCAACAGCATCATCAACACCCCCACCCTGAACGGCAAAATCGGTAAAGTT
>JBPCXN010000068.1:0-3402 GCA_051008495.1 Endozoicomonas sp.
GCTGTATTGTGGGTTGAAATCCTATCCAGAACCGCGTGTTCGATAAAATTGAAATCACCAATTATCATGATATTATCGTAGATTGTTTGTTGATTTGACAATTTTTCCGAAAGTTTTTCTAAAAATTCAACCCTTTTAGCCGGTTTTGCAGGTGCATATGTATTTACCAGTAAAAACAGTCTATTTTGCACTTTTATCCGCATAGCTATCGCTCTGCCTTCAATTTTCCAAGCTAATTTTACATCATCTACGATCCAACTTCGATTTATCAAAATTGACACAGCTGCATATTTTTCTGCTTTATCTTGCGAGTGAAAAAGGCGAAAATTAGCCAGTTCCTGAGAAAGATCTGCCACCGCCGAAGGCGACGACGAATGGGTCTCCTGCAGACAAATTACTTGTGGATGACCTCCCGCTAACATAACCAAATGATCGATTTTGGTTCTACTTAGTCCCCCGATGTTTAAGGAGGACAGTTTTAGAATTGGGGAGGCATTCATTTCAAATAATTTACAGGAGGCAAAGCATTTACCACAAATTTACATATACACTACATATACAATCATTTTTCATTATTAACTTCCCTTTTTTTTCCTTCCTCACGTGTGCAATTACTCGTTTAGGGGCAGTTTTTTTATGCTCCATGTTTGCGATTGCTGACCCGCCAAAGGGTGCTCTGGGTTGGGAGCCGCGTGCTTGCGCGGATGACGACCTTTCGCGGATTTCCCTGATGCGTGCCTGCACCGACTGAGCTCTTTGTTGGATTCTCGATTCACTGTCTGTGCGGGCTTTTGGGGTAGCTGCCCTGGTTCCGCTAGTTGGACTTTCAGATTGGGAGACCGTCACCTTGGGTGGCGGTGACGATGCAGAGGATCCAGACCCCCATTTATCATTTTTCCGTTTGTTCCCTTTCTTCTTTTTCTGATTCTGTTTCTTGCCTCCATTGCCAACCCCTTTCGTTTTTTCTGAGCCGTTTGACAACGTATCACTCTCGGCCTCGCTTGCCTCCAGTGTACCCTCATGACCGACTTTAGGCGCTTCTTCGTCTTCCGTTTGTGCAGTGGAATTGATACCTGGTTCGGTGCCACTGTCTTCATCCATGCTGTCCTGTTGAGATTCTACTGTCTCAGCCGTCGACATTTCATCCGATTCCGCACCCGTCTCTTCTGTTCTCCCTCCAGGCAGAACGTACCCTGATGGCCAAAAAGGCTCGTCAGCCCCAACTTGCCCCTGGGTCTCACCACCCCCTGATCGATGCCGCTCTACTGCTTGTTCGGGTGCCTCCGGAGTTGGTCTCTCAACAATTATCCTCTCGTTTACCTCTTTCCATTCCTCTGGGTATTCTTCTTTCAATTCTTCCCGAACTTCCGCCAAAATAGTCCCTAGCTTGTTCGTCTTCCGAACCTTGAAGTCCGGTCTGTTTATAAACCACGTGTCTCCTCCTATGCCCCAGAAATCGTCATACGGATTAGCCTCCAGCAGATCATACCCGTCCGTAACTAGGAGAGCATTTCTTAGGAACCAGGTCGACTCGAACTTGGCCCTCACGCACCTTTTCATTATTTCCACCATTTTCTGCAGAGTAACACCGTTTTCCATCGCCACCTGCTTGATGTTCATCAATCGTGATAGATTTTTAACTTCTAGGGGATTTCTGGTCTGCATCACAAGAAACGCCTCGGTTTTCATTCCTGCCTCTAGGCACATTAGGTGGAAATACGCCTGTTCCACCGACTCGTAGCCCTGCCTTGCTACGGTGAAACGGGTCTTAAAAAAGTTTGAGAACACATGACGACCGTTGTAGAAGGGCAGAAACCCCCGGCGCATTGGTAGCACCCAATCCTCGTATTTCATCCACAGCAGCTGTTCCACCTTCACAGGGTCCTCTGACATCTGTAGGTGCTCTTCCGAAAAGGGGCTTCTATGCTTATACATGCCACTATAATGTTGTGCTTTGACCTGTGACATGATATCTTGCAGCTGGTCCTGCGCGACGCCCATTCTTTCTGTACCCTCAGCCCAATTATCTGCCAAATTCGCCTCTTGCATCACGTGTCTGACCTGGCTGGCTGCCTGTGCATAGGATGTCTGCCTCTCGGTTCGACGCTGTTCCCCCTCCGGACACTTGTTTCGAAAATGACCCGGCCTCCCACAACGAAGGCACCACTTTTCCTGCAACCCTCTGTACCAGATGGCAATCCACATATATGTTTTCTCGTTCACCGGCATCCACAGGGCCCCTGGAATATTCGGGATCCCTTCCGGCGGCTCCACTAGAGCTTCGAATTTCCCATTTTCCATCACTGAGTTTCTATACGCTGCTCGTTTTACCCCCGAAACAACCGTGTACCCCTTCCCTTCTAGCCATACCTGGACTTCTGCTGGTGTTCTCCACATTGGGATCCCTGTCATGGTGATCCACGTGCGCCGCGGCCTTGGGTCCGACCCTGGCCCTGGTCCCCAACTACTGCGCCCTTCTGACCTTTCTGCCCTTGTTTCTGCCAGTGGCTTTTCTGGTCGCATCCGCACATTCTCAAAAAGTATCCCATGTTCTATCGCATTGTCTCTTAGCTCCTTTGTTGAGTAGTATATCTTCAACAGACCCGTTTTTGGTACATATAGTCCCTGCGGGACCCTGTCCGGTGGATTATGGTTTTTTATGCCGTCTGCTATTTGGTATGCCAGGTACGCATTCATACCATACACATCCAAACGAATATACGCGCATCGCGATACAAAATTGTCATTATTATCCTCGAGCCTGTGCTGTAGTCCAAAGGCTTCGTGGTCTGCCGGAGGTTTATCTACCGACGGACCTGGATTTGCGCCCTGTTGCTGCTGCCCCTCATCTGTTTCCGCGCCACCCTCTTGCTGCTGATTTACTGGGTTCGCGGGTGACTGGTCATCTGCCGTTGCTCCCCCATGGTTCCCTGTCCCACTTTGAGTGTTATTTGTAGCATTGCCCACATCTGATTCCGCGCCTCTCTTATTCGTTGCATCGCTAGAGTTTTGTGTCACATCTGATTCCATGCCGCTCTCCTGGTAAATGTCCGTATTTGTATCGAAATTTTGAGAATTTGTTGTACTTTGACGCCCGTCGGTGGGCAAGACCTTTGATGAGTCCGGAACCGAAATCTGAACCGGGCCGGGAGCGGCTGGAACATCTACAGACTCCATCGAGTGCTGAAGAGCTTCCAGTGGGCTTCAAACCAACGTCTCGACCATCAGGTGAGACCAAACTTGGGTTAAAAAAGGGTGTTTGATGCTATATTGAGAAAAAATATCTCTTACTATGTTTCCTAGAAAGCCACGAACACAAGTTTTTATCACTGTTTTTGATAGTTCACAGCTTTGCAGTCTCAGCAAACAGAGGCATGCGGTCTTTTGCATTGGACAGAACGC
>JBPCXN010000069.1:0-3761 GCA_051008495.1 Endozoicomonas sp.
GCTGGTGTGTGCAGCGTACAACTTCAAAAAAATGGTTCGAGCAGAATTGAGGGGATTAATCCGTCTAAAAAACGCAAGCAGGTTGAAGTATGCAGCATAAAAGCAAAGAAAAAAGCCGAATTGAGCAGAAATGCCAAAATTTGGTCTTCATGGCAGGAAAATCTGGTTGAATTTTAACCGATCTATTTGATGGAGGGCCACTGAGACTGTCAGTGGCTCATTCTCGGTCAGGCTCCTAGGGCTTTAACACAAAACCAGAAGACGATTTGAATTGAACTACTGAAGGCTCCCGTGGCACGCCAGCACCCACTCAAGGCTGACTGACACAAGCACTTCGCCACTGAAGAAGAATCAGCATGCTGATCAACACAACGCCAGCAAGGGCAAGCCCCATGGGATTGAACAACAGCACCGGCAGACTCACCAGAGCAAGAATTCGCTCGTAGGGCTTCAACTCTTTCAGAAGATAGCCTTCAATGACCACGGCCATGGCGACAATAATCGCCGCAGTCTGAACAATGGCCAGCAACAGCCCGAGGAAATCTCCCTCGGTATTGATCAGGCCGGTATAGGCCATCATGACTGGAATCACGAATAACCCGGCCGCCAGCTTGAACGCCTCAACCGAAGCCCTCATCGGATTGGCATTAGCCACGCCGGCACCGGCAAATGCCGCAAGGGCAATGGGGGGCGTAACATTGGAAGTTTGTGACAGCCAGAACACAATCAAGTGTGAAGTCAGCAATGGCAAACCGAAGTCGCCCAGCAGCGGCACAGCCATTACCGCCAGAACAATATAGGCGGCAGTTACAGGCAGCCCCATACCCAGGACCAGCGCCACAGCACTGATCAGAAGCAAAGCAGTAAACAGGTAGCCTCCGGACAGAGCCATAACAAACTGGGTGAACTGCAAGCCAATACCCGTTTGCCCGACAACGCCCACAATAATCCCGGCAGCACCACAGGCCACAGATATTGGCAACGCCAGCAGGGCCCCAGCTTTCATGCCTTCAATGATTCTTCTCACACCGACCCTGCTGTGCCGGCGAAGCCCCGCTGTAATAAGAATGGCAGCACAGCCAGCAACGCCCACCAGCAGTGGAGAATAGCCAAGCATTAACAAGCTGGTGATCAGCACCAGGGGAACCAGGAAGTGAGCCCCCTGTTTCATCACAGACCACACAGCTTCAGTACGGCTGACTGTCTCCAGATTCAGCTTGCAGGCCATCAAATGTACATACAGCAGTGTGCAGAAGAAATAGAGTATGGCTGGCGCGATGGAAGCAATCATGATTTCGCTGTAAGGCACGCCAGTAAACTGGGCCATGACAAAAGCCCCCGCTCCCATAATGGGCGGCATGATCTGCCCACCGGTTGAAGCGGCCGCCTCAATACCAGCCGCCTGCTCCGGTTTGTAACCCAGCTTTTTCATCATCGGGATGGTGATTGAACCGGTAGTCACGGTATTGGCGATTGCCGAACCGGAGATAGAACCCAATCCAGCAGAGGCTATCACGGCCGCCTTGGCAGGCCCTCCCCGATAGCGACCGGCAATGGCGAAAGAGAGATCAATAAAGAACTTTCCAGCCCCGGTCACTTCCAGGAAAGCGCCGAACAGCACAAAGATAAATACAGTAGTCGCAGCAATTCCAAGCGCTGAGCCAAACACACCATTACTGGAATAGATCTGGAACTGCACCAGCTCCTGAAGACTGTAGTTCTTGGTTGCCAGGGCTCCGGGCAGCATATCACCGAAACCGCTGTATGCCAGGAACAGACCAGCTATCAAAACCATCACCCAGCCCACAGTCCGCCGGCAGGCTTCCATCAGCAGCAGAACATAGGCGCCCCCCGCCACCAGGTCATACTGCTCCAGGCCATAAAGCAGGTAATTGATGTCGTTGTAGTCAAAGCTGACTATGCGATAACCAGCCAGAACTGTGGCCAGACAAAGCAGCAGGTCAAATAGCCTGCAAGGCAGATACAGACGACCACTCTCGTTTTTTAGCAGTGGATAGTGCAAAAAGATCAGCACCATAACCCAGGCCAGATGCGCTGGCCGAAAATGAGTGGCTGAAATGGTCGACGTTATTCCCTGCCAGATCTGAAAGGCTGACAGCAAAACCGCCAGCGCCAGCAGAACATAACCCAGGCCCTTGATTACATGCTTGTTCATCCGCACTCCCCAGAGCTATCACAACACTTTAATTGACGGTCTTCAGATACTTCTCAGCTCCCGGATGCAGGGGAACCCCACTCAGCCGACCGGCATTCTCTGGTGTAGTGGCTTCAGCAACTCTGACCACCTTACGGACCTCTTCGATGTTCTCGTAGGCGCTGCGGGTAAGCTCATAAGCCATGTCCTCGGACATATCAGCACGCACCACCAGAACATTCCAGATACTCAGCGTGTCTACCTGGCCGACATTGTTGTATACATTTTCGGGCAGGCTGTAGCTGCTGTATGCAGGGTACTTGGCAATAAAGGTTGCACGCTCCTTACTGGAAACAGGCAGTATGCGAATCTTGTGTGTCAGCGCTACCTGGGTGACCGCACCAACGCCCTGACCACCCACAATAAAACCGGCATCAATCTGGCCATTGGCCAGAGCATTGGTGGTTTCCGAGTAGTTGAGGTAGACCGCACGAATGTCTTTCTTCGGATCAATACCAAGACTTTCCAGCAGGGCTGCAGAGGTTACCGCGGTACCGGAGCCCGGTGCGCCAAGGGAAACTCGCTTGCCCTTGAGGTCGGAAAGGGACTTGATGCTGGAATTTTCCATGGTCAGCGCATGGACCAGATTCGGATACAGCGCAAACAGAACATTCACAGGCATTTTGGCGGGGAACTTGCCCTCCCCCTTGTGGGCGTCCATCACCACATTCCCCATGGCAATGCCGGCCAGCATATCACCACGAACCACCTTAATGGTGTTTTCCACGGAAGCGGCAGTCACCTCAGCTTTGACATTGATGTCATTAATCTGGTCAGACCAGATTTTCGCCAGTGCGCCACCAAGTGGATAGTAAAGACCACTCTGACCACCTGTACCTATGGAATAGTTGCTGGCAAAAGACAGGGCAGGCAGGGTCAATGCAAAGAGTACAGCTAATAAACGCGACATAGTTTCCCCGGAAATTATTATCAATCATTGTTGTATGAATTCCTGGAGGGCAGTCTTTAAGGTAACCCGCTCAGAAACTGGCTGGTTCCTGCTGCCTCCTTGCATGTCCTGGTGTTTTCGCAAACACCCCTGACCTCCTTGTAAAAAGCCCCTCCTTCCAGGAAGGCGCCAGTCGATCCACGTTTTTCGAGTTGGTTACACCGACGCCACTTCGGATTCTACCTAAGCAGTAAAAAATAGAGAAGCCGTCGTGTAATAAAAGTTAACCAGTAGGACAGCAAAATAAACCGGACAGAAAAGCCTCAGGCCAGGCTGGGCAATGAAATCTGCGAGCCGCTGATAGGAGTCTGTCGGATTTAAGGCAATTTCGGCCTGAAATTCAGAAAGAACGGCCGCAGCCTTGAGCGTTCTAGACAGCTCCGTTAAATTTGCTTAAATAGGTCAACTATTCGCACAAATCCAACGAAAAAACTGACTCGCTCTACTAAATTTCATACTCGAAAGCTTAAGTCCGACAGGAGTACCCCGTCCCGCTGCAGATGATAGGTTCAGTGGTTCGTAAAGCGGTCATATGCAAGGCAGACTTGTGCAGGCGTAGCCATTCTACGTCAATCAAGTCTAACGCAGTCAGATGGC
>JBPCXN010000070.1:0-4741 GCA_051008495.1 Endozoicomonas sp.
CCCTCACCGCTGCGCGATCCTCCTCCACCGGGTCTGGGAGAATCACTGGCCTGTGAGGCAGTCGTCGACTGATTAGTTTGACGTCGGTAGTCAAGTACTTGAAAAAGTACATGCAACCTCCACTAGCCAGTCACTGTTTTACCTGAGTTCCAGGATCGTTACCCAGGCAAGAGTCAGTGCTAAGAGTGTAGATCACGCAAACTAGCTCTGAGGGGGGTTACCGGTCATCAATCCATTATGATGTGTGGCAAAAAACGAGAGCTGTCTTTGGTGATGAGGAAATTATCTTCACGGATACCAATACCTGCCGGCTGATCACCCACTATCCAGCTGCCTATCAGCGTATAGTTTCCGTCAAACTTTGGCAGGGCATGGAATTTCTGGAGGATGTAGCCACTATCATCATAGGGTCCGTCCACAAACTCGGACAGTGTCTCATTGTCAAATACACTGATGTTGGCACCTTCCCGGGAAAACACCGGTTTTTTCACATAATGGCTGCCAAGATCATCACCAATCTTCTCATCTTCAAAATAACTGGGCAGAAGATTAGGATGGCCTCGATACTCTCGCCACAGCAGAGGCAGCATCGCCTTGTTTGAGAGAATGGCTTTCCAGGGCGGTTCAATAAAAAGGGTTTCACTGCCCTCGATATCAGGGCCAAACCCCTCCTCAAACAGGTTTTCCCAGGGGTAGAGCTTGAACAGTGCAGGTATGGTCATATCCTTGAGATCTGTGAACTGCCTGTCTGGGCTCAGGCCGATATCTTCCACATAGACGAAACCCGTATTCATGCCCGCCTGCACAGCACAATCCCGGAAATAGGCTACCGTTCCAAAGTCCTCCTCGGTGTCTTTACAGCAGGAAAAATACAGGGGCTGATCCCCTACACAGCGTTTGCGCAGCACCACCAGTGCTTCGATCAACATTTCCTGGATAATATTGAACTGGTCTGACTCTGCCGGTAACCGCTTTTCGCGGATCATGTCCTCAAGCCACAGCCACTGGAAATAGGCGGATTCGTAGAGAGAGGTCGGAGTATCAGCATTATATTCGTAGAATTTAACAGGCGACCTGCCATCGTAGGAAAAATCCATCCGGCCATAAAGATAGGGGTCATTCTCAATCCATGATCTGCGAATGTAATCCCAATATCGCTCAGGGATTTTAAGCCGGGTCATCATTTCTTCAGAATTTACAGCCTTGTCCACCAGTTGCAGACACATCTGGTGAATCTCAGCAGTGGGGTTTTCTATCTCCTGCTCAATCTGCTGAAGGCTAAAGCGATAATAGGCTGATTCATCCCAATAGGTGTCCCCATAAAGGCTATGGAACTTGAAGCCGAGAGCTTCAGCCTGCTGTTCCCAGTTGGGTCTTGGTGAAGTAGAAACTCGAAACATCAACCACCCCAGCCGCCACGGGCCGCGGAGCGACTACCAAAGCCCCCACGTTTCATTGTCGTGCTTCTCAGGGTAGGCTTTACCTTTCTGTCAGCTGTCGAGGAAACCGTCGTTTTTCCCTGCTTGTAGGTACTGCCAATCCGCTCATAACCGCCTGTCCGGAAATAGCCGCCTCCACCCAGATAGAGGGGAATAACCGTAAACGAACGACTACTACCCTGTTGCTGTGCACTTGTCAGCATGAAGCCTTCCATGGTCGGGATGTACTCACCGGACGACAGTGGCTGACAGGTAGAATTGAAGTCTTTCTGACAGTCCTCCCGAAATGTATATCTGGGGGCATTCATCAGGTGATGCTGCCAAGCTTTGTTGTATTCTATTTTGCAAATATTGGCGGACACCACGCCATCGTTGGCACAGTTTTCAACACTGCTGTATACCAGCGCTTCCTTGGCAGAATTGCCACACCCTGCCAGAGCCAGTGGTGTGACTCCCAGTAGAGCCAGCCGCAGTTTTTTTGAACGTCGCATTCCATTAGCTCCGGAGTCAGTAGGTCAGGCACGCGGCATTCAGTAATCCGGCTGCAACCGACACAGCCCCCAGCCAGATACCGGCAGCCATTTCATTATTGGCAATTCGCTCAGAAATTTTTGGCATAAACAACCGTAAGCTAAAGAAAGCGGCCACCTGAACTGACAACGCCACCAGTCCCCAGAGCACCATATCAGCAAGATCAACCGAGTTCTCGATGACACTGGCCAGTGGCAGGACAAAGCCAATCAGGCTGCCTGCAAAAGCTATAGAAGCTGCTGGCTTATTCTCCTTGATCAGCGTCATTTCATTATGGGGAGTCAGCCGGGTGTAGACGAAAGCGTAAACACCGGTAAGAGCCAGGGCGATGGCGAAATACGCCAGAAAAAGTGGCACCCCGGAAAGGTAATGTGTGAAAGCTGGCATTCTTCTGTTCCTTAATAGAATTGATCAACAGCATACACCCGCAGGAGCCTGAGCGAAAATAGCGGCCGAGCATACTCTTCACACAAGAGTCACTAGAGCGAGTCAAATTTTTTGATCAATTCGTGCGAATAGCTGACCTATTTATTCGGATTGATCGAGACTCTTATCCGCTTTCTAACGAAAAGTGGCCGTTTTTTCTGGATTTCAGGTCGGCCTGTCTATTCTCGGTCAGGCTCCTATGGCAGTGCTTCCTACATGATTGTCATGGACGTTACATTCAAGTCTATCCCCAGGCTCAGCACCGCAGTGGCTTCGTTTTCATCGGTAAACTCCAGGGAAGCCAGCAGGTATTCATAACGGTCACTGCCGGGAATATTCCGCTGGTAAAGCATGGCCAAGTGATCAACATCATAAGGCTCTGAACTTGAGTCTTTGTTATAAACGCTCTCTGTCAGTTTGACTGCCTCAATTTTTCCGGGCACATCAGCGTCCCAGACCCTTTTGTAAACGGTGTCATTCAGCAAAAATTCTGAACGTCCGATGGCGCCGCTGTCACTGACCCACTGGTCTACACCCTGCTGGCTGGCAATATGGTGAGTCTGTTCAAAAGCAAGCAATTTTATGTCATTGATATTTTGACTGTCATAGCCTCCGGTAGATGAAACCTGGATGAAACCATCATCCGCCGTATAGAATCGACAAAGAGCCGCACCGCCACCAAGATCGATAAAACCTGCGGCTTCAATCGTCTGCGCACCTTCTGGTAAAGGGAAACGCAACTGCTCTGAAATCATCTGGTATGGCAACAGATCCAGTTCAACAGCAGCACCAAGCCTGAGGTTCAGGGGAGAAGGTAGCGAGGCCTTTGCTTCCTTTTTGCGAAAGAGATCAAAAATCATTCATATACGCTCATGTCTGGAGCTATCAAATCAATCACCGGCATGACTCATTATGCCGGGATATGCCTGAAACCAGCAGAAGATCCCCAGAACTATTTTTGCCTGGCTTTCAAACGCTCGAGTACACTGCTGGTGCTGGAATCGCTCTGGGCAATTCCTGCGGCTTTCAGTTTACTTTGCAGGTCGCTTTCAGCGGTGTCCCCAGAGAGCTCACTGGCCGCTTCCATCTGTGCCGCACGCTCAGCCTGACGTTTTTTGATACGATCAAGGGATTCAGTGGCTGTCGCCATTTTGGAATTCACACCACTGTGTTTGGCGGCGCAGGCAGCCTGGGCTTTTTGTACGGACTCTGTCGCTTTGACCGTGTCTACCTGCTGTTTCAGACGACGCAGGTTGGCTTCTGCATCAACAATGGCTTTTTTCAGGCTGGTCACGCTATCAGCAAAGCTCTTTTCCATTTCCTGCTCAGAATTCAGCTGAGCTTCGTAATCGGCTATCTTAGTAGCCACCTCTGTGGCCAGATTGTCATCGCCCTGCTCCAGCGCTTTCAGGGCATAACCTTCATATTCAGCTACGTTTTCTTTGAGTTCTGTGCATTTCTGGGAGGCCAGCTTTTGTTTCGCCATAATGCCTGCCAGCTGGGTTTTTGACTGTTGCAGCTGGCTGCTGGCTTCACGAATTTCCTGGTCAAGAATTCGTAACGCATTGCTGTCAACAATGGCCTCGCCTACTTCATTACCGGCCCCCTTCAGGGCTGTCATCACTTTTTTCCAGATGCTCATAGCGTTTTTCCTGTCATGTTATTGAACCTGTTTGCCAGATCTGAAAGCAAGCTATTGCGTTTTTAAATGCTCGCCATAAGCTTCACTGGCCTTGATAGCATTGGATGCCAGTGTCTCAATCTCCAGAACAATGTTCTTCAAAAGAGAAGCAGAGCTTAAAGCACCGAAAATGGTGTAGTAATCAGTACCATCAGGAAACTTGTCCAGGCTGATGGTGGAGAGCGGGAACAGCTTGTGGGTTCTCAGAATTTCATCATTGAGTGCATTGGTATCTCTCACCTGCGATAACGACCAGAGCACAGCGTCGGCGACAATCTGTTCGCCAGAAACCGTCAGGTAGATGGGCAAATCACCAAATTCATGCATAAGGATTTCCAGGCAAGGCTCTGTGCCATCAACCAGCGCTATTGTTGCATGACTGGAGGTAAACAATGGCTCATTCGCCAGAGCGTTGTTCAGGTTTTTTATTGTCCAGGTCTCTTGTGCCTGAGTCATGGAGGTGCTCCCTTTGGGTTGCTCGATGTTATGGAATCTCAGCTCGCGTTCGATGTTGCGCAGGCGGCCAGCATGTTCTGGCAGAATCCAGACTTCCTTTTTGACCAACCCCTGTTCACGCATACGGGCACGAAACTGACGCTGATAGTGTGCTGCGTTTTTTCGAGTTGTCATTCCTGTCTCTCTGGTCCGCTGACCTAGGAGCCTG
>JBPCXN010000071.1:0-28187 GCA_051008495.1 Endozoicomonas sp.
ACCGGCATGTGCCGTTGCAGGTTGGTGACAACTGGCTGCGCTACCAGCGAGACCATGTCCTGGACGAAATGGTTGAACTGCTGGGTTTGGATGTAACCCACGAAGCCGCTCCGTTCGAACCTGAAAATGGCGCCTATTCCGGCAGCGGTCATTCCCACGCTCATACTCAAGAGCACGGTCATCACCATGAACACTGAAGCGCTGCTGGGGCTGTTGCATATCTCCAGTCCGGCTCTTCCTGTGGGGGCTTTTGCCTATTCCCAGGGGCTGGAAACGGCCATTGACCGGGGCTGGTGCCATGATGGTGAAAGTACCGCCAGATGGATAACAGCGTTACTGGAGCAGGGCATGACCAGCCTGGATATACCCGTCTTTAGTCGTTTTTATCAGGGCTGGAAACAGCATGACCGAGCAGCCGTTGAGCATTGGAACAGCACGCTCCTGGCTTTTCGTGAAACCCGTGAGCTGTATGACGAAGATTGCCAGGTGGGAAAGGCATTTTCGGTCTGGCACCGCTCCCTGCACGACGATGAACGGACGGACTGGCTGGAACAACCGACAGTTGCCGCCATGTATGCACTGGCAGCTGTCCGGCAGGGGCTGAACAGGGAAGTGGCAGTCAGCGGCTTTCTGTGGTCCTGGTGTGAGAACCAGGTGGCTTCGGCATCCAAGGCTGTGCCCCTGGGACAGACGGACGCCCAGAAAATACTTCAGAAGTTGATTGCCGCCATTGGGCCGGCCGTGACCTTCGGTCTGCAGGTCGACGATGAGCAGATAGGCAATAGCCTGCACCATTACGCCATGGCCAGCTCCTGGCACGAGCAGCAATATTCCCGGCTGTTCCGGTCCTGACCGGCGGTCGCATTAAAAAGAAGGTATAACAATGACACAACAGACACTGCGAGTGGGTGTTGGCGGACCAGTGGGTTCCGGTAAGACCGCACTGTTGACGGCAATCTGCCGGACCATGCGTGATCATTACAACCTGGCCGTGGTCACTAATGATATCTACACCAAGGAGGATGCTCAGTTCCTGATACGGCACGAAGCCCTGAGTGAAGACCGGATCATTGGCGTGGAAACCGGTGGCTGCCCCCATACGGCTATCCGTGAAGATGCTTCCATGAACCTGGCGGCGGTGGCAGAGCTCTGTGAGAAGCATCCTGGCCTTGAGCTGGTTCTGGTGGAATCTGGTGGTGATAACCTCAGTGCTACTTTCAGCCCTGAACTCTCGGATCTGACTCTTTATGTGATTGATGTTTCCGCGGGCGATAAGATTCCCCGTAAAGGCGGGCCAGGAATTACCCGCTCTGATCTGCTCATCATCAATAAGATCGATCTGGCGCCGCACGTGGGGGCTTCTCTGGAAGTAATGGATCGAGATGCAAGGAAGATGCGCGGCGACCGCCCTTTTGTTTTCGCCAATATGCAAACCGGTGAAGGGCTTCAGGAGATTCTGCAGTTTATTATCAAGCAGGGCATGCTGACATCCCGTTTACCCGAAAAACAAGTAGACGAAGAAGCTATCTCATGAACATTAAGCAATTGACAGCAGCAGCCAGTATTGTGGCTACCGGAGCCGCCATGGCGCACCCGGGTGATCACAGTTATTCAGTTATTCTGCACTTTTTCAGCCAACCGGATCATCTGCTGATGCTGGCTATTGCCGGTGTTGCTGGTTCTATCGCTGTGACAAGAATGGTTAAGGCAAAGAGGGGTTGAGGCTGGCCATTCATTTAACACTGGCTCCCATGCTCCTGCGTGGGAGCCGAAGCTCTCTAACCCGCAATCAATTTCATACCGGTAAGAAACAACCCGAAATACAGGAATCGGTAGAAAATATCCTCACGAATGCGACTGACCAGTTTCATTCCCAGTTTGACCGATAATGGGCAGAAAGGCAGCAACATAAGCGACAGCAGCAGTGATTCACTGTCGAACTGGCCCATAGTGCCGTAGGCGGGCAGCTTGACGACGTTGAGAATGCCAAAGAATACGGCCATGGTACCGGCGAGTACCTGCTTGTCCATTTTCAGAGGCAGCATGTAAATGCTTAATGGCGCTCCGCCAGCATGAAGGCCAAAACTGGTGAAGCCACTGACCGTGGCCCAGAAAGTGCCTTTTATACGACTCTGGCTGCCGGGCTTGACCTGCTTGAAGAGCCATTGGTGCAGGCAGAATAAAATCGACAGGGCGCCAATCAGGATGCGGACGGAACTGTCGGGCAGTCGGTAGAAGGTCAGTACTCCGATGAGTATGCCCAGCAGTCCGGCAGGCAGGAGCATGCGCATCATGCGCCAGTCAACATGATTCCGCCAACCCCAGATGGCGAAGCCGTCCATGACCATAAGCAGCGGCAACAGAATCGCGGCTGCCTGCAGTGGTGGCATCACCAGCGACATCAACGGCACAGCAAGAATGCCCATGGCAGTGCCCATGCCTCCCTTGCCTATACCACTGATCATCACGGCCGGAATGGCTACCAGGAAAAACGACAGGTCGGGTATAAAGCTCATGGCTGTGGAGACAACTCAGGATCGGGAGAAAGAGCGGCGAACTATATCACCTATTCAGGGCTTAATCCCCTGGGAGATGGCAGGCATTACGTAGGATTACGCAAGCGCTGGTATTTAATCAGATCTTTTTTACCAAACTTGTAACAGGTCACAAAGAGAACGATTGATATCACCGTTTCAGTAACCAAAAATACCATCTGAGCTATAGCTCCGGGTTCGGAGTAACTACCTTGCTGAAGACAGTTGCAATTCGGAATATCGGGCGGTCTGTTCTGCCGTATAGCTTCTAATGAATAAACACTGGAGCAGTTCTTGCAGGAGGCAAAAGGGGTCAATTGCTGAAGCTCGGACGTATCATTTCCGGATACGTAATGATTCACATCCTGCAAAATTCCTACGGGAACGGCAATGGCTCCTCCCTTACCTGTGTAAGCAAAAAACGGTTCAGGTATGGTCCACGGGTAAGCGCCACCGGGCATGCTGGCAATGTTATTATGTTCAAGAAACCATGGGCTGGGTGAATTGCCCTTATCCACTATCACCATCCCGTTTTTAAAACTGTTAGAAGACAACTCCCCCTGTTTGGATGGACTGTTATTCAGAGTAAGTACTGTCGAAATATTGTCCCAGAAGGCATTGCTGGTAATGACAAAACTGGGTGTATCATCAAGTTGGACAGCCTTACAGCCAGAATTACAACTGAAATCGTTGAAGGTAAGATCAATATTACCTCCCTTATTGACAATACCTGTGTGGGTGGCGCTTTCTGACGTCATCAGGTTACCAAACATCCTGAGACTCTGTTTATCGCCCAGATTTGAATGAACACTCGTCTTTGTCCAGTCGGCAAGAAACATATTCCTCTGCAAAAGAATATCCTTCCCGGAAGAGCCTCCATCCACACGAAGCAGCTGTGCCAGCTTGCCTGTGTCCTCTCCCTTCAGTACAGAACCTGCCAGTTCTATGGTTCCGTCACTGTCTTCTATGGCAACGAGACTGCCGTTATCTCCGGTGAACAGACTGGGCGAGAACGATTCAGCATCAATTGAGACACCACCCGCCCGGCTTTTTCCGGTAAGTTGTAACAGTGCAAAAGGCTCACTCCCATGGGAATAGCCATCAGCTGCCTTCAATTGAAATAACGGCTTGCCATCACTGGCTGTCGCCGCTGGTAACAGAGCCTGGGTTGCGGTCAGGCGAACAGGCCGACTCAGGGGGTAAGCCTTAGCCGGAATAATATGTAATCCACCGGTCTCACCCCAGCTGTCAACCAGTGCATTCAAACCGTGTTCTGCCACATCGGTATGTACATGGGCAGATTTGAATTGAGAGCAGATCGCCGCGAGTTCCGGCACCTTATAAAGACTGCAGTCGATTTTTGTCTGTGCACTGGACACTGAAGCCATCAACCCCAGAGAGAACAAAGCCGGGGCTACCAAGCTCTTCTGGCCACAGGCAAAGCCGTTCACACCCAGCATGAACTTCTCTCTCTGGTTGCTACTGAACAAAATCATTGCAAGAACTCCCCAGAAGCTTGGATCAACGAGCAGACCATGGACAACGTCTGGCAGCACATGACCAGCCTCCAAGGCCACAGCAGAAGATATTGCTGCCAATGGCTATGCTAAAAAACACCGTGAACCCTATGGCTTCAAACGGGTTTACGTAATATGGGCAACCTGTGTAATAGCCAGAACGGGAAATCAGGTCGTATACAGGCTGCGGCATGCTGTTTTCTCCCGGTTTCGCCAGAAGAGATGTATTTTTAAATCCGTGCGCCAGATAAACAGGAGAAACAGGGAAAGTCCCTAAATTACCGAAGTAATCAACAGGCTGGCTCGCATTGCGCATCCAGTAATCGTCATCAACAAAATTCAGGTAATTATTATTTGCAATAACCTCTGCGCCCTTATGATCTTCACCTTCAAAAAGCCATTTTCTGATGAGAGAAGAAAAAGAATTATTTACCAGGTTCATCCATTTACTGCTGGCACTTGCCCAGACACCTATATCCCAATCTCTTTCTTTACCACAGGAGTAAAATGCATTCGACTGAATATCGACCGCTTCAGTAGCATCGATTTCAATGCCTCTGCGCTCTTCTTTCTCAGCTGGGTCATCATCCTCAAAAACAATATCATTCTGCTTGACGGTTGCTGCGCCTTTTTCCACCCGGATACCAACCGTTTTTGCACCATTCGTATGGGTTGAAGAGATCAGTACCGAGTTATTCTGAACCAGTGGCGGATGGTAGCCCCCGGTTACCAGAAGTCCTGTAGCACTACCATTGACTGAAAGGTTATTTCTTAGGAAACTCAGACCTGAATGAGTTTCCCAGGGAGGATCGCTCTCGCCATGACTATCCAGATAATAATCATCACGAAACGGATTCCAGACCAGCTCATCGATTCCCTTCGCCCCTGTCAGTACAACTCCTGCAACTAACACATTAATACTGTCCGGTGCATAAAGAAGCACCCTGGGGTATTTGTTTTCTGTCGCCAATTTATATCCGGCAACACGGCTACTTATGTCCTCCCCCTGAATTTCAATCCCGCCAACTGAGACATTATGATCTAACTCAACCAGCGTAAAATAATGATCAGAGCCAATTAAGAAGTTATCTGAAGCGCTTAGTTCAATGGTTCTATTGGTTTTTCCAGAGGGAAGCGGGGCTGTTGGATTGGGCAATATGTACATACTACTTTTTAATTTAATCTTTTTATCAAGGACATACTTCTTCGGTGGGAGTATGTGCAACTCCTGGTGGTAATGCCTTCCCCAACTGTCTACTTCAGCATTCAGGCCATCTTCCGGTATGTTGTCGTGTACATAAATATAGGCAGTATATAGATCAAATGATTTACACATCTCACGCCATTCCGGCACCTGGAAAGCAGAGCACTCAATGGTTTGAGCTATCAGCAAGGGGCTCGATAGAATAAGAAAAGCAAGAATTGAGACTAATGAAAACTGAGAGGGAAACCCAGTTTTTTGCCAATATGAGAAGATCATATCTGATTCACCTTACCAATTGACATTCAAATGCTGGCTATTCTGAACATTTTAATCAGGTCAGGCATGCGGCTCGGATGAAATTAATAGTAATACAGATTGATAAAAGCACCTGATTTTTAATTTTCATATAAAACTACGACCTAAGAGGTTGTACGAAAAATACAAAAGTCGTCTAACCATTATTCGAACCGAGCCATCGAAGCACATTGAGCACATACAGCCAGCAGGGCCAGGGAGCTGATGAAAGGGCGAAAGCTATTACAATCAACATCCGGATGCTGTCCATACAAAGCTGTCAGTGCCTGAGAATTATTACAAAAGCATAAAGTTGTTGAAATTTTGTACAAGTTTATGCTTTTGTAATAATTCCCGGGCAGTATGGTCGTTGCGCTAAACAAGGCTTTGGTCGTTTTTCACGCCAGGCTCCAGCAGGATTCTGGTGACCGAATGTAATGTCAACAATGAGTTTTCAGGGTGATGTAGTCAGAAATCTATTCCATCAGGGAAGAGAAATGAAGGATACAAAGCAACTTGAGTCGGGTATTAAAAAGCTGGGCACTACCCTTAAGAAGCTGGATAAAAAGGTTGCCGGGGTTGAAAAGAAGCAGCAGAACCAGCCTGAAAAAACAGCCTGCCCGATATCAGGCGAAAACAGTAGCGGCTGTCCTCATTCCCAGGCTGCTTCAGCGAATTCTTACTGGCAAAATATTTATCCTCCGCTGCTTCGACCTGGTGCTGGACAGAATGATCCTGAAATCCTCGCCAGCCTCGGTCCCCTGGCGGCCCTGATTGGCACCTGGGTCAGCAATCCCCGTAATGGCTTCAATGTCATGCCGCTGCCAGAGGCCACGGCCAGAGACGGCTTTATCCTGAAAAACTTTTTCTATTATGAAGAGGTCACATTCAGCGCCATTGCCGGGAAAGTTGCCAATCGGGGAGGGACTGATGAACAAGACAGTTACACCCTGTTTTATGAACAGCGGGTGTTCTTCTCCGATGGCCCTCAGAAAGACCAGCTGGTGCACGCCGAAAACGGCGCCTGGCTGCATTTGATCAAGACGCAGCAGAAGCTCGGGCCTGTCGGCTTCGGGCCCATGCCCAGCCCACCGGCGCCGGACCCGGTTCCACCCCAGGACCCGGCAACGGAAATCGTCAAGCAGGTGTCAGTGCCCCATGGCAATTCAATTCTGGCAAATGGTTCTTTCACGGTCTTTGAAGGCCGGCCGGAAATCCCGGATGTCAGCGCCCTGCCCATTGATGCCCCTGAAAGCTTCAACCTGCTCTATGGACCCAATGAACCAGGCAACCCCAACGTCAACCCTAATGTAGTGCTGCAGGGAGCCCTGTCACTGACTCCGGAAGAAGTTCTGCGTACCACGCTGATTGATGTGGACAGCGACAATCAGGGCAATGTCGTCAACACGCCTTTTATGGTCAGCCACATCAATGTCAGCCGCTTCAGAAACCAGCTCTGGCTGGAGGAGCTGGCGACGGGAGCCGTACAGATGCAATATTCCCAGAATATCACTCTGGACTTTCCCCAGGCGGACGGCACGGTCATTCAGTTCCCGCATATTGTCGCTAACACATTAAGAAAAATTGCCTGAACAAGGGCTTATGAAGTATCGCTGCAAATGGAATTGCGGCTGCGAGCCTGACCGAGAATAGCGGTCGAGGATAAAGTTCAGTAGATCGAGTCAGGTTTTTCACTGGATTTGTGCGAATAGCTGACCTATTTAATCAAATTCAGTGAGACTCTCATCCGCTTTCTATCGAAAAGTGGCCGATCTTCCTGGGCTTTAGACCGACCTGCCTATTCTCGGTCAGGCTCCTAGAGAAGCGCTGGAAAGCGTAAGGCGCAGCACCGGTATGGACACCGGTACTGCAGAACCCTGTCTACAGGTTTGTTCTTCAGAGTTGTTTCGCTGTTGAGGGGGTGTCTGCCTGCAGATTTTCCCGGCTCCCGGACTATGCCTTCAGCCTGTCTGGCATAAGAAAGGGAATTGCCCTTTGGCTCAGTCAGAAGGATGGAAAAATGAGCGAAGATATTAAGAAACTGGAGATAAAGCTTTCCAAGATCTCCTCCAAGGTGGAAGAGCTTGAAGCGCGCCTTGCCCAGGCGGAAGACAATGGCGTCAAAAAGTGCGACACCTGTGCAACCCCCTGCCAGCCCTGTACGCCCTGTTCCCCCTGCACACCCTGTGCTACCTGCCTGACCTGTCAGCCCTGTGTGCTGTGTGCTCCCTGCATAGTCACGCTGTGTACTGCTCCCCAGTGCACCCCCTGCATTATTAATTTCTGTGCATTGTGCCAGCCGGTACCGGACACTGCCCTGAAAGCGGCAGCAGCAGAAACCACGGTAACATGCTCCACCTGCTATTATTGCTCGCCCTGCCAGCCGACGCCTCTGTGCATGCTTTGCGTCCCCGGGCCACAGTTGTGCGTCCTTTGTGTTGATCCGACTCCGAAGTGTGCAGAATGTCTGCAGTGCGGGCCTGTGCAGTGTGCCGGTCCGGTGCAATGTGTGACTTGCCTGCAGTGTGGTCCTGTGCAGTGTGTGACTTGCCTGCAATGTGGCCCTGTCCAGTGTGTAACCTGTCTCACCTGCCAGCCGGCGCCACAATGTGTCACCTGCCTGCAATGTGGGCCTGTTCAGTGCCTGACGTGCCAGCCGGCGCCACAATGTGTCACCTGTCTGCAGTGTGGGCCTGTGCAGTGCCTGACGTGTCAGCCGGCGCCACAATGTGTCACCTGTCTGCAATGTGGGCCTGTGCAGTGCCTGACGTGCCAGCCGGCACCTATGACAGCGCAATGTGTTACCTGCTCGACATCTTATCCACCGGTGTATTACTGTGTGCTAAGTGCTACCAGCAGTTAGAACAACAATAATCAGCCATGAGCTAGGAGCCTGACCGAGAATAGCGATCGAGCATAAAGTTCAGTAGATCGAGTCAGATTTTTCACTGGATTTGTGCGAATAGTTGACCTATTTAATCAAATTCAGTGGAAAATCTGACCGATCTTCCTGGGCTTTAGGCCGACCTGCCTAATCTCGGCCAGGCTCCTGGTGAAGAGCATTCGCCGGAATGCAGTATGAATGCTCTTTCATGGCGCTCAGTGCGGACTGTTTCTGTCGTACAGTCCGCCGCCCAGGAAGTTAAAGGATTGACCATGGACAGGCTTCGACTTACCCCTGCCGCCAGCATTTCTCCCAACAAAGACGGCGTACTATTGCAGTCCGATCTTGGTGCCTTTCAATTGCACGGGGCGGATGTCAGTGCTTTTGTCACCGATATTGTCCCTCTGCTGCAGGGACAGCATGATCTTGCCGGTATCTGTTCAGCGTTAGAACGGTACGACGATGACAGTATAGAATCGCTGATTAACCTACTAGTTGACCATGGCCTGGTAGAACGTGACCGGCCTGATTGCCTGGAGCCACCCTGGCCTGCCCATCAACGATTTCTGAAAGCCTGGTCTGTTGCGGAAAACAGGCCGGAAGCGAATCTGCAGAATGCCCGGGTGCTGGTTATTGGCCTGGAGCCCTGGTCAGTGAAAATGGTCGATGAGCTGGCCCATTGTGGCCTGGGACATATCCATATCATTGACGGTGAAACGGTCAGTGAAGACGATGTACTCTGCCATCGTGAACTGGGGCGGGACAGTATTCATTCCAACCGTGCAGAGGCTTTGAAAAACTGTATTGGCAAAACGTCACCCTGGTGTGACATCAGCTATGAGCCACTGCAACTGAATGACAACGAAGCCTTTCTACCGACTCGAAAAGAAAACTGGGACCTGGTAATTGTCACCCTGGCCAGTGAAGCGCAGTATTTTCTGAAAGAGGTTTCTGCCTATATCCAGCAGCAGGGCTTTCGGACTCTCTATGGCACCATCGATGGGCTGGAATCCTGGCTGGGCCCTGTAGTGGTGCCCGGTGAAACCGCGTGCTGGAACTGTCTGCGCCTGAGGCGCCTGGGGGCTGCCGCTAACCCTGAGCTGAGTCATGCGCTGGAAAACAGTGTTCTGGAAAACCGGCAGACTCACCGGGGCCGCAGTATGCTCAGCCCCATGGCGGCGGTTAATGGCCAGCAACTGGCTATGGAAGCGTTGAAGCTGCTTCTGGACTATACGGCTTCGGACTTATACAGCCAGGTCAGCGTTCATAACCTGATCACCAACAAGGCTGACTCCCACGGCATCATTCCGGTACCTGGCTGTGATGTCTGTAACGGCACTGTAGAGGTTGTTGATGATGAGACCAGTGAGGAGCCCGCAGCGACTGTTGTCAGTGAACAGAAGACCAATCCATTAAACCAACTCAGTAGTCTTGAAGAACTGAAGAAACTGTTCAAAGGCTGGGTTGATCCTGTTACCGGTATTATCCGCCACCTGAATGGTCATCTTGGCCACCTGCCCGATTTTCCGATAACGGCTTCGGCCAGTGTCTCCACTTTCACAGAAGGGCAGTTTGACCCTCGGGGTATGGGGCAGGTGGGCTCAGGTAAAGGGCTGGACGAGATCTCCGCCCATATCAGTGCCATTGGTGAAGCCATTGAGCGCTACTCCGCCGCCCGCTTTGACAAATCGAAACTGAAGTATGCCAGCATTAACCAGCTGGATGGCCCTTATCTTGACCCGGAAGATCTGGTTCTGTACGGGAAAAAACAGTATCAGTCCCAGGGCTTTCCATTTGTTCCCTGGCGGCGGAAACAGAAAATTCACTGGGTTAAAGGCCGCTCGCTGGGCAAAGATGAGCCCGTCTGGGTACCGGCCCTGGTCAGTTATTTCAACTTCAGTTGCCCCTATGAAGAGCAGTTCAGCCAGGTGTCATCCAATGGCCTGGCAGCAGGGCAGGATAACGATGATGCGGCCATCCGTGCCTGTTATGAGCTGATTGAACGGGATGCCATGATGCTGAGCTGGTACGCACAGTTGCCCTGCCAGCGCCTGCATATCGATTCCCAGTATGAAGGTAAAATGCGCCTGCTGATAGACGAGATCACCAGCAAAGGCGTACAACTGGAGCTGTATCTCCTGGATGTGGGGCTACATGTGCCTACTGTCGTTTGCCTGGCGTTTGGTGATGGGCGATACACACCGGCGGTTTCCGTTGCCCTTTCCTGCCATGGTGATATCCATGTTGCCATGCGAAAAGCTTTGCTGGAGCAGGGGCATGTGATGCCCTACCTGTGTCATCTGATGGCCACCAGCACCTCGTTTCCAAGGCACAGTCATGAGGTCCGGTCCCTGGAAGACCATGCTGCGTACTATTTTATGAGTGATAAACAGCAGGCCTTTGACTTCATGCGTCAACCTCTGGAATCGGCCGTCCATCCTGACGCCTGGGGCTATGGCCGGATCAGGAACATCCAGGATCTGCGTGACCGGATAACCGGGGCAGGAGTCGATATAGCCGTTGTCGATGTGACATCGACGGATGTCAGTCTGAGTCCATTCCGGGTGGCCAGGGCTGTTGGGCGACATATGCAGCCCATTCATTTTGGTGAACAGTTCCGGCGTTTTGACAACCCTCGACTGAGACGCCTGCTGAAAGGCCGGCCCGTAAACGACAATCCACACCCGATAGCCTGAGCGGATAATAAAGATGAAAGTATTAGTCTGTGGTACAAATTACGGCGCAACCTATCTGCGGGCACTGTCCATGGGAGATCCGGGCCTGTCGGCTGCCGGGATACTGTCTACTGGCAGTGAGCGCTCCAGGGCATACGCCTCTGGCTTGAATATTCCACATTTCACCTCGGTAAAAGAAATACCGGAGGGCAGTGTTGATATTGCCTGTGTCGCTGTCGGTAGCGATGTCGGAAACCAGTTGACGCTGGAACTGCTGGAGCGTGGTATCCATGTGCTGGCTGAGCATCCTCTTGATGCTGCACAGATGAAAAAGGCGCTGGACCTGGCCAGTGAGAAAAAGCGGGTCTTCCAGGTCAATGGCCATTTTGCCGATCTGACGGCACCAGCAACCTTTTTTCAGTCTCTGCAGACAGCCCGGCAGCAGGGGCCAGTTTTGCATTTCAGCCTGTCTGCTAACCTTCGAACCCTGTATTCCGCTCTCGACATGCTGGGCCGTGCCCAGGGCTCATTGAAGGAAGCCAAAGTTCGTTCAGTGTCAACCAGCGATAAGCCAGAATGGTTTAAGCAGCTGACCATTGATCTGGAATCAGTCAGTGTGTCTCTGTTGTGCCAGAATTTTTCTTCAGAAAAAGACGACGGCAGCGCCAACCTGATCAACCACCGCTTCAGCGCCACCCTTGGGCATGGTGATCTGTTACTGGCTGAAAGTAATGGTCCGGTGCTGTGGTTTCCAACGCCACTGTCTATGGCTCAGGAAAGCTGGCAGAGCTACCTGCCGGTTGATCTGACCCCGGTAAACAGTATGCAACTGATGCAGCAGCGTGACTACGCGAACCTTATGACTCTGAGGCAGATGTCTGCAGTCATTCATGATGCTGACAGTCCACTTCAGCAACAGCCTGATTATTTAATGGATTTAGCCCAGTTGTGGCAGGATTGCGTGGTTAAATTGTTTAAACCTGACATGCACCACCACAACCAGGAATGAATTATTCTTTTATAACATATTTGTTTTTTACAGCTGATGTTTATGACGCATTATGATGGTCATCAAACGTAAGATAGGATGTTGAACGATGGTCTTACAGGGGACTCCCTGAGCATTTTTAACGTTGTTCCCCGCGACAATTTGAGGGCTGGTCTTCTGAGAAGCATCATTATGCAGTACCGTCATTAAATCACACCTCTCCAGGGTTATGCTGTTTTGGGTGATGAGGTATTCGTCAACCCAGTTATAAAGACCAAACACATAGACATCACGATCATATTTTGGAGCAGGGATTGGATTGCCTTCATTCGAAAAGGAGCCGAGGGTACGCTTGACTTCAGGGCGGTAACTTATGTTGAATTTGCTATTTATAAGCAGAGACGATAATGGGTTGCCTGGATAAGGACCTGTACCAAGCACAGCGATGGCGGGGAAGGTTTCACTGGCGGATACTATTATCTCGGCAGGTTGGTTGCTGTAGGAATAATCGAGAGTCACAGGTCCCAGTGAGGCCTCAAAGTTAACGCCAGACACCTTGGCACCCTCCAGAGTGATGAAAGCATTTGCGGGCACAACACTCTCATCACAGCCCAGGCAGGGCTTTAGTTCGATGCTATTGCAGTAAACCTCTCCAAGTTTCTCTGGATCGAAGGTTTCACAGCTTGTCTTAAAGGATTCCGAAGCTTTTAACAAGGGGGCCTTACTGTCATCTACAGGCTTCAGCGGGTCAAAGGTATTTTCTTCGAGGTCAGGGATACCAACCAGTCCGCCCAGATATCCGGTATGAAGTGTTTCATTCAGCGCTATGGTCTGGTAGACCGCAACGACAGGGCCCAGCACATAGTCCTGTGTTGTGTATCCTTGTAGCCAGATTTTCAGCTCCTCAAGAGAGCTTGTTGAAGGATGCCAGGTAAAAATGACCTGTTTTCCAATATTGCTCTTCAAACCTTCAAGAAAAAACTTGGCAACCACTGCTCGACATCCGAATTGCCCTGATTCCTGATGAATGAAACTTTGTTGGCAGAAGGGCGTCAATGTACTTGATTGCTCCATAACCAGATAATGAGCCATATTGAAGATAAAACCCTTTGCCTGGTCGTCATTGAAGTTTACGGCAAGAGGTATAGGCGCACTTGCACGCAGCAGCCTCTTCATGGTCTTGACAGTCTTTCCATCCATAAGGAAATCGTAATAGTACGATGGGAAGAGGTTCGGTGTGCCGGTTTTGGCGGAATTTATCAGAACACTACTATGAAGATTCTGAAAGATATCCGAGCAACTGTTATAAGTGGCCTGACTGATCCTGGGTGCTTCTAGTCCTTCTAGCTTCAGGACTTTTATACTCGTTGTCAGGATTCGCCTGATATGATTTCTGAGAGCTTCACCATGATCTTTGGTGAATTGTTCATAGCACGATTGCAAGCTTGCCGGGCCGTCTAACTGCCAATATTCATTCAAGGGGAGAGCATAGGTAGAACTGGCAAAAAGCAGAGAAAACATAGATGTTAGCAGAGTAGCAAGCTTCTTAGTCATAACAATATACACCTCATAAAGCGTGTATCAGTATAGTTCCATTCCCGTTAACGCGACCTGTGACTTTTCAGACTGAGATAAGATATAAGTGTGTCGAAATTGCAGACTAAGCAGAAGTGGTAACCAAGCTTCCCATTGGTTTCGGAGGCCATATGTCCTCCTAGCGTGAGTTCTTGTTCAAGCATATTTATTTGACCGGGGCGCCTTCCACTGGATTGTCAGCCTGCCGGCAACTGTGGGAGCCAGTGTAACACTGTCTTATATCCTCAGAGCCAGTATCGGTCTTGGTATGCCTATGGAGTGGGGCAAAACTGCGGGTGTTTTCATTGGCGTGGCAGTGCTGCTGCCTTAATCTACACCGACCGAAAAGCCCGGCAGTCCCTTGCCTGATTCACAGGAAAAAGGGAATCACAAAGAAACACCAGCCGGTAGCTCTTGATGAGTCGAGAGTTGCCGGCTTGATTTGTCTGTGTAAATAAAGAACAATGCTGCCTGTCGAGATGCTTGAAAAGAGTGTCATGCTCAGTTCGTACGTTACGCAGAACTCCGTGAGATCAGGTTATTCTTGCGTTGGTTAGAGGATCAAAACTTTCTGCAGAGCCACTGATTGACTAGGAAAAGGGCTGCCCTGAGCAGTCAGTTTTCAGCCTCCTCTGGTCTGATTGTCGCTGTCTGCAGATCTTTTTCTGATGAAATGAAAAATATAAGACACCTGACATATAAATCCATTGACAAAGAAAAATTTTCGATTGTCATCTTTTCTACATAACGAATAAACATAATAATCAGCGGTGACGAACAATCAATCGGGAATGGAATAACTATCAGCAAATAGAAACTATAGTACCAGTTTATTAATGGTTTGGTATTGCTGATGTTGTCTCGGTGATTGACGTCATTCATAGCTATAGCTGTTCTATAGGATGGCGTGAGCGCAGACATAATTAAGGCTTTCGTCTTACTTTTTGTACTGGTTCTCAGGATGCCTATTTGTCATTGAATGAATCCATTTTGTTCGAGTGTTCGTATGGGTGGGCAGGAATCAGTTTGATTAAAGGGAGTGGAAATTGAATAGTAAGCATGAACAGTTAGATGCAGTAACCCGTACCTTGGAAGACCTCAGGGAACTACCATCCGGTAGTGAGCTGGGTGTCTCTCAATGGTACACCCTGGATCAATCTCACATTGATCAGTTTGCAGAAACGACAGGGGATCGACAGTGGATTCATGTTGATGTCGAGAGAGCCAGAAGAGAAAGCCCTTTTGGCGGTACCATTGCACACGGTTATCTGACTTTATCCATGCTTAGCGTCATGGTTGTGGGCATGAATGTTTTTCCATCCGGAGTCCACCAGCTATATAACTACGGTATGGACAAAGTTCGTTTTCTGTCGCCAGTTAAGGCAGGGGGCCGAGTTAGAAACCGTTGCACGCTTCTGGGTCTGGAAACCCGGGAGAACGGCCAGATTATTATGAAAACGGAGAACATCCTGGAGGTAGAAGACAGTGGAAAACCAGCCCTGTCCGCAGTCTGCTTGACCATGATGCTATTTTAGAAATAGCCACTAGAAATAGCCACTATCGTAGAAAGAAAAATGGGAAGTACTGACTGAGAGTTTGCATTCCTCAGCCTTATTAACGGAATAAAAGGTCATGAATAGCCAGATTAAGCTGAATGAAGAAGTGGAATCTACCCTTGATGTTTCATCTCCACAAGGCGGTTTCCAGGGCAAAGATATGTTTCAGAGCATTCAGGAGCTGGTAGGCTCAGCCATGAGCCAGCCTGAGACCCTCTACAAACATATACAGTCTTTCAATGATGAATACCTTAAGATCCTTCAGGGCACATCCGAAATCAAACCGGATCGCAAGGATCGACGTTTCACAGACCCTTTCTGGATGGAAAGCCCCTATTACCGGGTGACTCTACAGACATACCTGTCGGCAACACGCAGCATCAGTGACTGGATTGAAGAAACGCAGGAAGACAAAGCCGACAAGATGCGGGCTGAGTTCCTTATGACCCTTCTTACAGAAGCCGCTTCGCCATCCAATTCAATTCTGAACCCTACCGTATTGAAACGCCTCTATGAAACACAAGGGGGCAGCTTTGCCACTGGTATGCTTCAGATGGCCGAAGACAGTCTGTATGGCGGCGGAATGCCCTCATCAGTGGACAAGGGCGCATTCAAAGTAGGTGAAAACCTGGCAACCACTGAGGGGGCTGTCGTCTACCGTTCAGAGCGTTTCGAATTGATTCAATACAAGCCCCAGACAGAAAAAGTTCTCGGTACGCCGGTATTGAACGTGCCACCACAGATCAATAAATACTACGGACTGGATCTCACGCCGAAGAACAGCCTGATGAGTTACATGGCTAATAATCAGGTTCAGGGCTTCACGGTCAGCTGGCGTAATCCAGGTGCTGAGCATCGTGAATGGGGTTTTGCCGACTATGTGCTCTCTGCTGTTGAGGCTATCGATGTGGTCAGGGAGATCTGCGGTTCGGACAGTGTCAACATTTTCTCTTCCTGCGCAGGCGCAATGACTGCTGCTTCAGCTATTGCCTATTTAAACGCAACTGGCGGAGCCGATAAGGTCAGCGCACTGACTCTGGCTGCTTATGTACTTGACGCAGAAAAATCCCAGGGGCTGTTGGGGTTGTTCGCTACCAAGGAAAGCTCTGCCATGAGCAAGGCGGGGTCCGCCATGAAGGGGTATCTGGATGGCGAGGACATGGCGCGTATTTTCTCCTGGCTGCGCCCTAACGATCTGGTCTGGTCATTTTTTGTCAATAACTATCTTTGTGGTAATAAGCCTCCAGCTTTTGATTTACTGTACTGGAACTCAGATACGACCCGTCTGCCCGCGCAGTTTCATGCCGACCTCATAGATATTTTTGCTGACAATCTGCTTGCCAATGGCCAGGTAGAAGTCAACGGAGTAATGATCGATCTGGGTAAGGTGACCCAGGACGCCTATGTTATTGCCGGCGCCACTGACCACATCACTCCCTGGAAGGGGGTGTATCACTCCAGCAAGGTATTGGGCGGCAAAGTTCATTTTGTTCTGTCCAATAGCGGCCATATCCAGAGTATTATTAATCCTCCGGGTAATCCCAAGGCGCAGTTATTCAGTAGCGATGAGTTTCCCGATGATCCAGACGCCTGGTATAAAGGGAGCAGTGAAACCCGTGACTCCTGGTGGGGGAACTGGGTGAACTGGCTCGGAGAACACAGTACTGGATTGAAGCCGGCGCCTGAGTCCCTGGGAAGTAAGAAGTACGGAGTTATAGAAGCAGCCCCGGGCAGCTATGTGCAGGAAAAATAAGCCTTATTAGCCCGTAAATTTATAAACTATCCCGGCTTCGGTTGTTACGCCTGACCGGCCGGGTATGGTTTGTTTTTTACTCATAGTCAAGCTATTGACTTTAATATCCGCCTGATATTCTTCCTTTCATTTTCATAAAACTTTCAAATAGTTGAAACGCAAATGACTTATTTGCGATGGTGTTGGCTGGCCTGTTAACATCACTACTGTGCCAGCTAAAGTGAGAAGCGAGTTTCATATCTGAAAGGGTGTCAGCAAGGTCTTTATTTGCTGGAGAGGGGGCTGAGGAAAGGTGAGTATCGCTGATTATCGTTGATTGTCGCTGATTATAGCTAAATCGATTCCCTGCAGTCAGACTGAAACAGAAAAAATAATAAGAAACGCGAAAGGTTTGTGTTTTGCCTTTCGTTCTGGTCTCTGTAGATGTTGGCCGTTGGAGGTCTCTCTATCGCAGTACCCAGAAAACCATGGAAGGATATGATGATGGATTACTGTTACAAGAATATTAATGGACTTAGACTTCGTGTAGGTATTTCCACGCCCAGAAGGTACCCTGAGCAAAAGCTGCCATTGCTGCTCTGTAATGGTCTTGGTGCCAGTATTGAGCTGATGCAGCCCATTGTTGATGCTTTGGAAAGTACCCAGGTAGTGATTTTCGACCCGCCTGGCATCGGTCTGTCTGAACCCAGTGATCAAGTGTTTCGGCTGTCGGAACTTGCTGATATGGCCTATGAAATCATGACCTCCCTGGGGCATCAGTATTTTAATGTCATGGGGGTTTCCTGGGGGGGAGGGCTGGCCCAGATGATTGCCCGTAATCACCGGGACGCCTGCTGCAACCTGATCCTGGCCGCTACCGGTACTGGTATGTTCATGATTCCCGGTAAGCTTTCGGTGCTCAAACTTCTCTCTTCACCCAGGCGCTATAAAGATCCAGAATACGCCGAAACCATCATGCCGGATATTTACGGTGGCGTTTTCAGAGAGAATCCTGATCTGCTCAAAAAGCTGACCGGAAAAGGTGTCCCACCCACTGATCAGGGCTACCAGAACCAGCTGGCGGCTGGCGTTGGCTGGACCAGTGTTTGGTGGCTGCATACCCTGAAGCAACCCACACTGATTTTAATGGGCAAGGATGACCCCATAGTGCCTTCGGTGAACGGTATGATATTCAGGTCGTTGATCAGGAAATCGGAACTGAAGCTGTTTGATTGCGGTCACCTGTTCATGGTCACTCAGCCCGAGCAGACAGCAGGCGCAATCAATCAGTTTCTGCTAAAGCACAAGACGGGGAGCTGTCGCCCTTTTCTAGCAACTGAGCAGGGCTGTGCAGTATGACTGCAAAGGCTGAAATGCCATTTCAGTGACAGGCCGGCTGCGAGCAGCTCTTACCGGGAGATAAGCCTGAGCTGGCGCCCAGGCTTTTAGATAACTCATCTGAGCCTTTTAAGAGATTTTTTTGGCGGGCTTTCTGGCGGCGACTTTCTTTTCGGCGGCAGGCTGGACAGCTTTTTTTTCAGCCGATGGCTGGGCAGGAACGTCCTTGACACGGGCCTGTTTTGGCTGAGCTTCCACACCCAGAGGTGTTTTGGTGTCAGCTTTTCCCGGTATCGTCAGCAACTCTTTCTGCGTGGTGGCACTGGGAGCTTTCTTTTCAGCTACTGCAGGCTTTTTGGCGGCAGCTGCAGGCTTCTTGGCGACTGCTTTGGTTGTCTTTGCTGGTACTGAAGCAAAAGCCTTAGAGGGAACCATCAAAGAATACCAGTATTTCGTCTGAGCACGCAGAACACTCACATAGTCTTTGACGTTATCGCCAACCACATTGCCCTGGTCTTTCAATAGGCCGGTGCTGTCAAGAGAATATTTTTTCAGTTCCGTGGAATACTTTTCCATGCCGGTTTTCAGCAATTCCTGCTGACGGTTCTGGTACTCCTTGGCCTGCTCCTGCTGACGACTCAGATAATCGACATAGCCATTGACTTCGGCACTCAGTAAAGACTGAGCAATGTCGCGGCGATGAGCAGAGGTTTTGGTATAGAGTTCACCAACGGTCTTCGCAGAACCCATGTAAACATCCTGAATGGTTCTGATGAAATCAGTGTATTGCGGGTACATTTTGCTTCTCCGTAAAGTTGTCTATCCTGACTCGATTAAGGAAAGGCAGACATCGACGATAGAAATGCCGCCTGACTCAGGCTGAGTGACGCAGGTATCTCTTCCGAATGTTCTGAAAGGAAGTTGCAAAACGGACAGGCCGCTTCACCCCCTCCCTTACAGAATCATTCGTAGCCATTAGGCTGCTGCGTACAGGGGTTCGAAAATTTTCACGATCTCTTTTTGCAGGGTGTTGTAGGCTTCGGAGTTTTCTTTATTCAGGGCGGTCATCTTTTCCATTACGTCCTTGCCCAGGCCCACAGAATTCTCATAAGAGCTTGAATAAGATCCGGTATCGCCCATCTTCTTGATGCTCTCGCTGCTGGTTTCCACCAGGTCAGCAACGAAGGTGGCCTGACGCTGGGTGTAGGCTTCAAGGTACTGAGAGTTGACTTCCCACAGTTTGGTGTTGGCTTCAACCTGCTTTTCGATATAGCTGTTGATCTGTTCCTGATAATCAGTCATGACGTTCTCCGTAGTCTCTTCGGTTTTGCTTTTATTGCCAGTTGATGAGCCCGTGCTTATGGCTCGACAGTTTGCTGGACAAGGTTTTATGCGGTGCATAAAACCTATAGAGAAATATACGTAGAGAGTGTTGAGAGGTCAATCATTTTCTGCGCCGCACAAAAAATGTAACTGATTGTTATATAAAATATTTGTAGAAATGTAAGAAAAATTTAATGTTCAGAGAGTGGTTTTTCTGTCCATAAAGCCCGGCTTCTGGCAGACGGAGGCTTTTAGAGCATCGTCTGGAAGAAAAGCCGTTTCAGCTATCACCTTCCTTGTTATTCTTTTTCCCATAGGCTGGTGCTTGCCACATATCGGAATATGTTTTATACATCTCTTCCATGTCCATTTTGGGCATATAGCTGAACTGTTTTCGCATAGACTCTTCCTGGGACATGAACATCTTGATGCTCTTCTCGATGTAGGAGGCCAGCAGTGTACTCATTGGGTTATCGTAAAAGCGGATAAGCTCCTCAAGTACCTTGTTGGTCAGTAGACCCTGGCTTTCTTCCTGGTCCAGATCGTTGATTAATTGCATGAGTGTGTTACGAGTCAGATCCGCACCCGTTTTGGAGTCTACTACCTTAAAGGAGACATACTGTTTGATCAGCGTACGGATATCACTCTGGGTGATGAACTCACTTTTTTCTGTGTCATAAATACGACGATTGGGGTATTTCTTTAAAACCCGCATCTGTTGCCACCATTCAGCCAGCGAAACACCGACAGCATATCATTCATGGTTTCCTGATGACTATCCAAATAAACAGGTCTTGGTAGGATTTACCCAGTGCTGCCCGGAGTCGGAGTTCACAGCCAAGTTGTGCAGACGACCGAAGCCGCGGCCTTCAGAACAGAGAATATCCCCGGATTGGAATCGCACAGTTTCATTGACTTAACCCGGAAATTTCATAAAGTGTCGAGCTTCTCGCTCTGCTATTTTTTCGGCTGGCACATTTTTCGGCATATTCATGCTTATTGCATACTCTTGATGAGTTCTAGACAGCGCCGACAAAATGCTGTCATGGCGGAAAAAGAGCTAGCGAGAAGCCGACGAGCGATCTTCGTTTATTTTCGTACACATCAAAAATCGAACATTTCAGTGTTTCCACAGCCTCCAGCTTGGTCAAAGCGGCTTTATGAATTTTCCGGGTTAAGCCCATCTCTGTCACTGAAAACACAATGTACCTGTTAAATGGTCTTTTTCTTTGAAGATAAATGAATTACAGTTCATTTAAAACAAGAACAACAGCAAAACAGTACCAGGGAAAATGGCGGAACAATTACGTCACAGGATGAGGAATAATCAGCTCGGCGATCAGATCGAGCTGGGTATCAATAGCGGCAGCCGCTTTCTGTTGACTGATGCTCTCAGCTCCCAGCATGTAGGAGAAGTTGCGCGAGTGGCTGTTGAGAAGCAGTCCAGTGATCTGATTGAGAAGAAACAGGGTCATGGTACGCACTTCCTGGTCACTCAACGTGCCTTCCCCGGAATACACTTCTCTCAAAAGCTCACTGACAATAACCCCGGCCTTCATGGTGGCCGACAGTTCTTTATTGGCTATGGGTTCGAGTTCTGTACCAATGAAATCACTGTGAATGTAAGGGGGGGCAACGTTCATCCTGATCAGGCCAAGGTTGCTGCTGAGATAGGCGAAAACCTCTTTCAGCAATTGGCGGAACTGGTTCGCAGGGCTGCCAGGCTGGCTGACAACCTTCTCGACAATCTCAACAAGGCCTTCGCTGAAACGACATTCAAGGTGAATAAAAAGGCTGGCTTTATCTGGAAAGAAATTGTAAATCTTGCCCACCGCCATACCCGCTTCCCTGGCCACGGACTTCATTGTCAGGCCGTTAAAACCCTGCTCACCGACCATGGATTCTGCAGCGTCCAGGATCTTGTTGCGGGTCAATACCGGATCGGGTTTTGGTTTTGCCATGAAGGTGTTGGGAATCCCTGAGTTTATTCAATGATTATTAAACGGCGACGGTCAATCATCCTGATGGTTGTCTGACAGAAAAACAATAACTGAAAATGAGAAGAAAAAGAAAATGTTTAGCTACAGAAAATTCAGGATCATAGCGCCGGCTCTTCTGCTGTTGACAATGCTGGCGGGCTGTTCAGAACAGCCAGGGCAGACGTCTGAAAAGGGGGCGGTGGCCTCTGCCAGTAAAAAACAGGAAAGCAGCCCTGCAGATGAACGCGTTGTCGAGCTGTACCAGGTAAGTTGCAAAACCTGTCATGAAAATCAGGCGACCGGAGCTCCTTTGACAGGTGACAGTGATGCCTGGAAAGAACGAATGAAGAAAGGGATGGATGTGCTGTTACAAAGCGCCATCAATGGTTCTGGCGCCATGCCGCCCCTCGGGCTTTGCATGGAATGCGATGAAAATGATTTCAAGGCCCTGATTCAATACATGGCTGAACAATAACAATAAGAGAGATGCAGTGATGAAATTAAACAGGCGACAGTTTTTCCGTCTGACTGGTGCTGGTTCCGCCGGGTTGGCTGCTACAGCACTCACAGGTTGCTCTGAGAACAAGACCGCCCCGGTGGTGCCGGAAATCACCGGAGAAAAGCAAGGTATCCCCTGGCGTAATTGGTCAGGATCACAGATCGCTTACCCTGATAAAAAACTGGCCCCGGCCAGCAGTGAAGCAGTGCAGGAAATAGTGGCAGGCAGCAAAGGTGTTATCCGGGCTGTGGGTTCTGGCCATTCATTCCCACCCCTGGTGCCCACTGAAGATACCATCCTGTCTCTTAGTCGTCTTTCCGGAGTTGTCTCACACGATCCTGAAAACCTGACAGCTGTGGTTCGTTCCGGTTCCCGGCTGGGGGAAATGGGACAGATGCTGGAGGAGAGAGGACAGGCATTGATCAATATGCCGGATATCGACAAACAGTCTCTGGCAGGAGCCATTTCAACGTCCACCCATGGTACAGGCAGCGATTATGGCTCTCTTTCTTCCTATGTCACAGGGCTCAAGATAGTTCGCGCGGATGGTGAGCTGGTGGAGTGCAGCAAGGAGAAAAACAGATTGCTTTTTGATGCAGCCAGAGTCTCTCTCGGTTCTCTGGGCATCATCACAGAAATTGAAATTCAGAATCAGCAGCCGTTCCGCCTGCAGAATGAATCCTGGGCTGAGCCTATCGAGGATATGCTGGATAAGGCGGCAGCTCTACAGAATGACTACCGGAACTTCGAGTTTTATTACATTCCCCATACCGGCTATGGCATAGGTTATGGCAACCGAGATACCAACGATACGACTGTCGTCCGTCAACCCGACACATCCAATGAAGATGTCGAAACCCTGAAGATGGTTAATGAATACCTGGGCTGGTCACGGAAACTGCAAAAGACGGCCATTTCAGCCTTTATGCCCGGGCCTGAGAAAGTCGTCAGTCGCGACGTTTCCTGGAAAATGTATTCCGCGCAGCGCAATGTCCGTTTCAATGAGATGGAATTTCACCTAGATGCGGAAGATGGCATCGACTGTCTCCGGGAAATTATCAAGTTGGTCGACTCTGACGCCCAGAATATATGGTTCCCTATCGAGTTTCGTTATGTGAAGCAGGATGATATCTGGTTAAGCCCTTTCTATAAGCGGGATACCTGTTCGATTGCCATTCACCAGTATTACAAAGATGACTACCACAAGTTGCACAAGGCTGCCCAGGAAATCTTTCTGCGCTACAACGGTCGGCCGCACTGGGGCAAAAATCATTACCTCAAGGTTGACAGTTTTAAAGAAATGTACCCGATGTGGGAGCAATTCCAGGAAGTTCGGCTGGCCATGGATCCGGAAGGCAAGTTCCTGAATGAGCACCTCAAGGCGGTCATGTTGGGATAATAGCAGCTGTCTGATTCGAACAATAATAATGGTAATCCAATGTCATTTTTCACACTGATTCCTTTCTACCTGCTGGTGCCGGTTTTCAGCATTGCTCTGTGCATGCGAAGTAAAGCGTTGAACCGCCTGGGGCCGGTAATAGTCTGTTACAGCATAGGCACTTTGCTGGGGTTGGGGCTGGAACAAATGAACTATGCCTCGGGTGAGCTCAGGGCTGTTCAGGAGGAAGCTCTGGGTATCCTGGTAGCACTGGCATTGCCTTTACTGCTGTTCTCAACAGACGTCAGGGGCTGGTTTGGCCAGGCGGGCAGGACGGCTCTGGCGATGATAATGGCACTGCTCTCTGTGGCAGTGGTTGCTGTTGTTGCAGCCCAGCCATTGCAGGGTGAAGTGGATAACCTCTGGCAGATCGCAGGAATGGCTGTTGGTGCGTTCACAGGATCAACCCCCAATGTAGCGGCAGTGAAAACGGCTACCGGCGCCAGCTCCGATACTTTCCTGCTGGTCCACGGATACGACGTGATTACCTCAATGTTGTACCTGGTCCTGATAATGACCTCGGCTCACAGGATTGCCCTGCTGTTTCTGCCTGCGTATGGCAAAGACAAAAACTCCGCTGAAGAGGCCGACCACGACGAACACCTGGAACAGTTTCGTGAGCTTCTGATACCTCATAGAGTGAAAAGGCTGCTGGTTGCTCTCGGGCTGACTCTTCTGGTGGTCGCAGGTGCAGTTGGGTTGTCACAGCTGATTCCGGAAAATTACAGCACCATGGCTGTAATCCTGCTCCTGACTGCTGGTGGTATGGTCTGTGCTCTCTCGGAAAAAGTCCGCGCGATTCCCAACACGTATCACCTTGGCATGTACCTGATCATGGTCTTTTGTACAGTGGCCGGTTCGCTGTTTACCCTGGATGTCTTTGCCCGTATCTCCCTGGAACTGATGCTGTATTTCCTGGCGATAGTATTTGGTTCCATGCTGATTCATCTGCTCCTGTGCCGGTTCACAAAGATCGATGCCGATACTTTCTTGATTACGTCCGTCGCCTCTATCTGCTCCCCGCCTTTTGTGCCAGTGGCTGCAGCGGTCATGAATAATAAAAAGATTCTCTTGTCTGGCCTGAGTGCCGGTGTGATTGGTTATGCTGCAGGGAATGTGCTGGGGGTTGGGGTGGCTCTGTCAGTGAAGTATCTGGGAGGTTAAGTAGTACTGCAAGGGGGGGAGTTGGTAGTCGTTGTGTTATGCCGGAACATATTCTTGGAAAGTTGACAGGGAAAGGTGCTATTTCCCTGTCAATAGACAAGCCCCTTACAGCGGCAAAAGGCTTTTGAGTGGGTTAGTCAATGCGTTCCCGGACTCAGGCTGATTCAGGAGCGGGTTTGACGATGTCGGCGCCAGGTTACCAATGACTTCCTTACAGGCACTCTTAATCGTCGCATTTTTGGTGGACAGACACTCTGTGTAGGTGCTCACGGCGAAGGTGTTGTCACCCTTACTGCGACTCAGCATGATGGCTTCGGGATAAAAGAACTCCTTGCCGTAGATTTTTTGGCCATTCTCGAGATATTGCTCAGCCTTGGAGTAGCGACCACTGGTGCGATATTCCCTGATAATCGCATCATAGGTGTTTACAGGGGCCAGATCCCAGTCGGCAATCAGTTCCAGGTTTTTCAGTGCCAGTGCATCTTTACCCTGATATTTTCGAATCTGGTACATCAGCGTTCTTGAGCGGCTGGAATTTTTCGCGGGGCTGCTGAGAACGCTCTTGCCAAGTTTATAGGCATTATCAATATCATCGGCTGCCAGGGCGCTGAGAGCTTCAGTAATGTTCTGGTGTGCGGATAATGTGGCTTTGGTCTGCGGATGTTCGATAGCTTTCAGGTGATCCCGATTGTATCTGACTCTGGGGGAGCGCCGGTACTCACGGTTGGCATAGGCCTGGATGTATTCCTCCCGGGCTTCAGGTGAAGCATGATTTTCTTTCAGCTTGCTCACCAGGGAACTTCCGACTTCCATCAGGCCAGAAGTCAGAAGACCACTGCCCTGGTTCAACATCCCCTCCAGGCCTTTTTCCTTAAAGGCAGCAGTTATCGCTTCCTGCTGGTTCTTGCCGATTTCAGCCAGAAGACTTTCAGTGCCTGCACTGCTGGCTGCAATTCTTTGCATGGCTTTTCTGGAAGCGTTCTTTGAGTATCCTGTCCGGATAATCAGGTCCAGGGCCAGGAGATCGGCCTCTTCTTCCAGAGCCCGGCTCCAGCTGCTGCCCCACAAATTGGCAGAGAGATTTTGCATTAATTCCAGGTTTGCCGAGTTTTTAGCGAGTGCTTTGGAGACAGTAGCCTGGTTAGACAGTGAGAGGGTTTTGATACCATTGGCTCCGTCAGTCATATCCAGGTTCTTTGCCATCACAAGTGTGGATGCCGCATTGAACCCTGTCTCCAGCCAAAGAGACTGAGCGTCCAGGTAGTCCTGGCGCATAGCGTGTTGCAGAAGGTTATGAGCCATTTCATGAGCAATAATGAATGCAAGTTCATCTTCGCTTTCAGCGCTCTTGATGACACCAAGGTTGATGACTAAAATGCCGTCACCTTTGGTATGGGCGTCGTAAGCCTGATTGGATGAGATTCTTGTTCTTATGGGTTGCGAGGGGGGTTCTCCTGGCCAGTTATCCAACAGCTTATCGGCAATTCCATCCATGTACTTCTCGAAAGCGGGAGCGTCTATATACTGGGCTGCCTTTGCCTGGTTCACCATGTCGTTTTTGGAGAAGTTCCAGCTGCGCTGGGTATTGTCCTCTTTGTCCTTGGTGGCCAGTTTTATCAGTTCGTTATCCCTTGTCTCCTGCAGTTCCCTGCGAGCACCTTCATAATCTTTTGATGAGACTTGGGCATAGGTGGAATCAATAAACTTGCCCTCAAACTTTTCATGCACTGAGCGAAAGTCAAGGGGGTTGGTGACGCCATCACTGATGGTTTGCACCGTTTTACAGCCAGATACGAGAACGCTCATCATCACGAGAGCTGATATTTTGCTGTTCATGTTCTTATTCTGTCATTCAAGAAGTTGAGTACCCGGGACAATACCCCGGCTGCAGTTGTTCTTTTGATTCAAAGCTCAATTGCAGAGCTTACTCATCCCCATGACGGTACCGCTTTCTGATGTGCCTGATTGCGTGGATGGGTCAATGTCCTTGCAGTCCCAGGCGACAGTGGCTGTCTGGTCCAGTTTCAGATCCATGGTGTCAAGCCAGATGGTTTCGCCATTGAACTCAATTTGTACCATTTCCATATCGATGTTGTAGTCCGTTATCCTGGCAGGGGCTGGAAGTTCTTCCGCCAGAATTTCCCTTATCTCATCGCCATTTTTGTTGAGAATAGAGATACTGGTGACAGCATATTCTTCTATAAAAGTGGGTTCCTGCGCTTGCAGGGTGAAAGAGATTGCAGCGAGAGCGATCAGTCCATTGGTCAGTTTCATCAGAGACACGTCCTTATCCTCATTGGGGTTGATTTGTAGTTATTTTCAGGTCTTCCGATTTGACTACTGTCAGAGCATACAGAGTCAAAAAGAGTATTGCGAGCGCGTTAACCGGGGTGTAGTTCAGGTATAAAGTCATCACCAGGGCAACAGCAAAATCCACGACAACTATGACGGCAAACAGAGTGGTTTTATGGCCTATTGAAGATAGCCAGCTATAGTGTGCCGCCAAGGCTACGGCAAACAGAATGCTGGCAGCCAGTATCAGTTCTATCAAGTCAGCCCAGCTCATGTTTAGAAAGGAAAAAACAGCTTCTGGCGCCTTCATGTAGTTGTGTTTCAAGGTGATAAGGTTATCCAGAGCCATGGCATGCATGAACACTCCTGGAATCTTGCCGTGCACAGGGCTGAAGGTGTAATCAGGGATTCCCTGAAAAATGCCACCAATTAACACTATTCTGTCTGTCAGAAGGGCATTGGTCGTCTTACCTCGGTAAGCGAGTTGGTTGGCAAAAAGATAGCGGGAATAGAGGCATTTCTGTCTGGTCAGGGCTTCAAGCTCCCGGCTGCTAAAAAGCCCCTGACGTGTATTGGTGAGCAGCAGGCGCAGAGATTCACCCAGGCTGCCCATGAAGCCAGGCTCATACTCTCGGCAATTCTGACTATCGCCGGTGACGTTGTCCATGATGGTGTCAACCCTGGTACCCCAGTGGATCGACATGGGGGCAGGATTGCTCAGCCAGTCTTTGTCATCACAGCCTTTCTCAAGGCAATAGGTTTTGAACAAGGCTGTTGCGGGTGTTTCCCAAACCTGGTTGTCTTCCGGAATTTGCAGTGGGTACTGCCCGGCAAAATGACTCCAGTTCACCCTTGCCCTGAGAGTCCCTTCCTTGAGCTCTGGCAGGATAATGCTACCATTGCTGCCAATCACATCAGCAATATATACAGGACTCTTTCCTTGAGGGTCATTATGCTTTTCCAGAATGCGGACCAGGCTCTTCAGGCCATTCGGATCCCTGTCCTGTGTATAAAGAAAATCAATAAACACTGCCCTGGGTTCATAGGACAGGACTCTTCTTAGAATCCGGGCATGCTGCTGGTAATTCAGTGGCCAGGTGAGGTTCATTTCATTGAGCACCTGATCATTGATCTGGATCACGGTAACTTCAGGCTGGCCTTCAGAGCCGTAGAAAGGCGCAGCAAAACGGGAGAT
>JBPCXN010000072.1:0-9859 GCA_051008495.1 Endozoicomonas sp.
TGGCACTGGCGGGCTTGAAAGTATCCCATGCTGACATTCAGGCTCTGATTGATAAAGGCTACTTTATGACGGCCTATCAGCAATGTGTCGATAAGGGATATTCTGACGATAAAGCAAAAATCCTGGATTTTTTTCATCAACAAGTTGACACTCTTGAGAAAGGAATACCAGAAGGTGCAAAGGTCACTGAAATAAAGGCTGGAAGGTTTCCCTCTGAGAAAATAGAAATGCCTGATGGCATTACGGTTTTCAGGAAAAATCTTGCTTTATTAAAAGGGAATGAAATGGACCCGAGATTGCCTTTAGTTGATGAACTCAATTTCAAAATCAGTGACTATTTGAAATTAAACCTTGTTCCACCTACAGAAGCAAGATCTTCCCGAGTCTATCAGCTCTTCGTCTCAGAAGCCCGTACTGGAAAGCAGCTGGGATATCCGTCATGGGCAATAATTGGTAAGCAACATCCTAGGCTGTCTAAGGAATATCCTGAGTTGGGTAAGCTGGCGGTTTGGGATGTCTTGACCGGACAAGAGGATCGAATGGCTCCTGATAATTGGCTGGTTTCAGAGTCGGGCAATCTTATTGCCATCGATAATTCAGAATCGCTTCGTGAAGACTCTGCTTTCTACCCAGTAAAAAATAACGGTGATGTGAATATTCGCTTTAGTGACTTGGGCCATGAACAATTTAGGCGTTTTTTCACGAACCCTGATACCCTTGAAAAACTGGAAAATGTGAGCGAACTAGCTGATCAGTTTACCAGCTGGGCTAAAGACAAGGGCTTTACGGATAAGGATGTTGAAGATTTTAGTGAAACTTTGATCGAAAATAGTAGCGGGTTGTTGGAAGAAGCTAAAAGTATCAGTGGCACTGAAGAGGAGAAACAACAATATAGCCAAATGCTTGAGGCAGTCGATCAAAATACACTGAAAGCCAGATACAAGCACTTTTCAGGGCAGCCAGCTGCTCAGACTTCTTCTTGTAAGTAATTAATATAATCATTTCATTAGCACAAGGCCTGTCTATCTGGTTGAAAATAAAAGGGATTTTTTTATGAATTTACAGGGTAGTTTGCACGCCTGCCTCCTGAGCGTGTCATTTCAGGTTCGTTCCCTTCTTTTGATTGCCATTCTGCTTCCGTCTCTGGCAATGGCGGGCTTGAAAGTATCCCATGCTGACATTCAGGCTCTGATTGATAAAGGCTACTTTATGACGGCTTATCAACAGTGTGTCGACAAGGGGTATACAGATGATAAAACCAAAATCCTGGATTTTTTTCATCAACAAGTTGACACCCTGGAGAAAGGAATACCAGAAGGTGCAAAGGTCACTAAGATATCCGGGGCCGGTCGTTTTCCCTCAGAAAAAATAGAAATGCCTGATGGCATTACGGTTTTTAGAAAGGATCTTGCTTTATTAGAAGGGATGGAAATGGGCTCAAGCTTACCTTTTGTTGATGAACTTAATTTCAAGCTCAGTGACTATTTGAAATTAAACCTTGTTCCTCCTACTAAAGCAAGGGGGAGCAGGGTCTATCAGCTCTTCGTCTCAGAAGCTCGTACTGGAGCGGATTTGGAGTATCCAGATGGGGTGCTGGCTACCCCCCGCCCTGAATTCGCTAAACTGGCTGTCTGGGACGTCTTCACAGGACAGATTGATCGATCGACGCCGTTAAACTGGATGGTTTCAGAGTCTGGTGAGATTATCGCTATCGACAACTCACTGTCTCTTAGGCAAACTTCAGCTTTCTATAGCAAAGGTGAACGTACAGTCGGGGTAAAAGACTTGACTCCTAATCAATTAGAATATTTTTTTACAAAGCTTGAAACCCTTGAAGTCATGAAAAATGAGGATGCCCTAAACGGCGCATTCTACGAATGGACTGAAGGCATGGGTCTTTCCTCGGAAGATTATGCCACCTTTCGTCACACTTTGATCGCAAACGCTAAAGATTTGGTGAAAGCCGTTGACGACCACAAAATCACTACAAGTAACATAGAGGAAAAAGGCAACATGCTGAATATCCTTAATCGACATAAGCTGTCATCAAGATACAGGCGCACACCAAGACAAAGCAGCAAGCCGAACCCTGCCTGTAACTGATAGTGGGGCAAATCTGATATGATGATTGGCGACAGCTCTTGTCTTCACTTAAATCGCTTGATCAAAAATCACAGGTTTTGCCCTCTATCCAGTATATAAACAAGATGACAGAAGCAATAGGTCATCTTGAAAACGCCAGAGCCTTCCTTTCCAACAACCTCACCGCCAATGTCATAATACCCGTCATTGCCAGATAGATGGTGCCAGCCATGGTAAACACGGTAAGTGTGTCGTATGTCTGGGCATTCAGTCTTGCAGCATAACCCATCAAATCCATAAGCGTGATGGTACTGGCCAGCGAGCTGCCCTTCATGATCAGGATCATTTCATTGCCATAGGCCGGCAGTGCACGACGGCAGGCGTGGGGCAGGATCACCCGGATCAATGCCTGGCGCCGGTTCATGCCTACAGCCAGGCAGGCTTCCCACTCTCCGGCAGGCACGGCGTCAATGGCTCCCTTGAACAGCAGTGTCGAATAGGCGGCACTGTTCAGTCCCAGGGCAAGCATGGCGCAGAACCAGGGTTGGCTGAGCAGAGGCCAGGCGGCACTTGCTTTGAGCCAGTCAAACTGGGCAGGACCGTAGTAAATCAGAAAGATCTGTACCAGCAGCGGTGTACCGGTGAACAGCAGGATTTGCAGTTTGACCAGCCATTCCAGGGGTTTGAACCTGAGCGTCAGGATCAGTGTGAATAACAGCGCCAGCAGCAGGCCGGTGACTAGGCTGGCTGCCGTCAGTTCCAGGGTTGTGCCCAGGCCTTTCAGCAGGACGGGCAGATAATCCATGTTCACAGAGGTGCCTCCTGCAGGTACTGACTGGATTGTTTACGCATTCTCTCAAGCAGTTGCTGGCTGACAAGGGTGATTAGCAGGTAGATGATGGCCGCCACTGCATACCAGGTAAAAGGCTCGTAGGTTCTGGATGAGATCAGTTGTGCCTGTCTGAGTAGATCATTCACGCCGATCAGGGCAACAAGCGCCGTATCTTTCAGCAGTACCAGCCACTGGTTGCCGAGTCCCGGCAGGGCATGCCGCCAGGCCTGGGGCAGTATGATTTTCACGAAACCCCGTGCCGGACCTATGCCCAAAGCTTTCACAGCTTCGCGCTGACCTTTTGGGACGGCCATAAGTGCGCCCCGCAGCGTCTGGCTGGCATAGGAGGCATAGATCAGGGACAGGGCGATAACGCCGGCAGTGAATGGACTGACCTCGATATAATCATCCCTCAGCAGGAACAGCGCATGGGTGGCACCAAAGTAGATAAAGAACACTACCAGGATTTCCGGCAGGCCACGCAACACAGTAACGACAGCTGTCGACAACCAGGCCAGCGGACGAAACCGGGACAGCTCACCCAGGGCAAACGCTGTAGCGAGCAACAGGCCCAGCGCCAGGGAGGCCAGAGCCAGCCCCAGCGTCATGAGTGTTGCTGCTGAGAACAGCCATGAGCTGGAAATCACTGTTTCCACCGCTTGTGATGAGAGCAGTGATGGAAACAGTGATTCTAGAAAGTGCTCAACCATGGTGTATCGCTTTACTTCTGTTCGGGTTTGGTGAAGTACTTGTCGTAGATCTTCTGGTAGGTCCCGTTGGTTTTCAGAGTGTCCAGGGCCGCATCAAGCTTTTTCTTGAGCTCATCGCCCTGACGCACCGCGATACCGTAGCCAATACCGAAGTATTCAGCGTCCTTTACTTCAGCGCCGACCGGACCGTATTGCTTGCCGCCGCGTTCAGCCAGCCACTCATTGGCCACCGCCGTGTCGGAGAAGACGGAGTCAATCCTGCCGTTGGTCATATCCAGAAAGGCGTTCTGGAATGAATCGTAGGGACGAACCTTCACACCCTGCTTTTCCAGTTTGTCGATGATGTAGGTCTGGTGAGTAGTACCATTCTGCACGCCCACTGTTTTGCCCTTGAGGTCTTCAACAGACTTGAAGCCTTTTTGGGTGGAAGCGACAAATGCCGCAGAGTTTTCATAATAAGGCTGGCTGAAGTCTACCTGCTTCAGACGCGCAGGTGTGATATCCATACCGGAAATGATGGCGTCAAAACGACGGAACTTCAGACTGGGAATCAGACTGTCGAAGGGCTGGTTGCTGAAAGTGCACTTAGCCTTGAGCTCATCGCAGAGGGCATGGGCCAGGTCAATATCGAAACCCTTGAGTTCATTGTTTTCACCCACGTACTCAAAGGGAGGGTAGGTGGCTTCCGTGGCAAATCGGATACTCTCGGCAGCTTGGGCGGATGAGGTTCCCAGGGTGAGTGCGCCAAGGGTCATGACAGTGGCTAGTATTTTTTTCACGTCGGTACTCCAATAATCCGAGTGTTGTCAGGAATCTGATAATCAGCTCCTAGAGATCAGTGCTCAAGGTAGGCCCGGAAAGCCTCTGTTTTGGGCGTCCGGAATCGTTCTGCCGGACCATCCTCGACGATATGTCCGTCTTCAAGGTAGATGACACGGCTGGCAATTTTCTTGGCGAATGCCACTTCGTGGGTGACCACCACCTGGGTGATACCGGACTCGCTGAGTTCATTGATCACCTCAACCACCTGGTTGGTGATGGCCGGGTCAAGGGCGGCTGTCGGTTCATCGAACAGCAATACATCCGGTGACAGCATCAGGGCCCGGGCGATGGCCACCCGTTGCTGCTGCCCTCCGGACAGGGATGAAGGCCAGGCATCGGCCTTGTCAGCCAGGCCGACACGCTCAAGCAGTTCCCTGGCTTTTTCACGGGCCTGGTCTTTAGGGATTCCCTGAACCACCGGTGCTTCGATCAGGTTCTGGATAACAGTCATGTGTGGCCAGAGATTGTACTGCTGAAACACCATCCCGACCTTGCGGCGCAGGGCACAGGCTTTGTTCTTCAGCTGCTTGTCACTGGTGCCGTCGAAGCTGAAGGACATGCCGGCGATGTTCATGGTGCCGGAGTCAGGTGTTTCAAGCAGGTTCAGCATGCGCAGGAGTGTGCTCTTGCCGGCGCCGCTGGCTCCCAGGAGAACGGTGGTTTCACCTTTAGGAATTTTGAAACTGACCTCCTGCAGAACGCTGGTAGTTCCGAAGGATTTGCTGAGGCCTTGTACTGCTATGCCCATTGCCTGTACGTTGCTTTGATAATGAATGTCAGTAGATTTTGTTACATTAAAGTGGATAAAATCAAGTATAATATGAATAAATATTCATTTAAAACGTCACTTTATAGACATTGGAACTGAGCAGACTATGGCTAGCCAGAAACAGGAAGATCTTGTCCAAGCCTTCAGACAGTTGCTGAAAGAGGAGCGTTGCGGCTCGCAGAGCCAGATTGTCAGCCAGCTGCAGACCCAGGGCTTTGATAACATAAGTCAGTCCAAGGTGTCCAGGATGCTGAGCCGTCATGGTGCTGTGCGCGCCCGCAATGCCCGCAATGAGCTGGTGTATTGCCTGCCCCCGGAGATGGGCAAGCTGGATTCGAATATTGTGGTCCGTGACCTGGTGGAAGACATTGGCAGCAATGGCGCGCTGATTGTTATCAAAACCAGTCCTGGCGCCGCCCAGATGATTGCACGTTTGCTGGATTCCATCGGCCGGGCTGATGGCATACTGGGCTGTGTGGCCGGCGACGACACTATTTTTGTGGCACCGGCCGACGTCAAGGAAATCACCCAGATCCAGGAAAGCATTACCGAACTCTTTCACTGAATTTGTTCAGGTTTGCAAAGGGGGCAAAGTACTCTGACCCCATTGCTACACATTGCTAAGAAAAAAGTGGGTCCATGGTAAAGAACTGTCAGGCGTCATTTACCAGCATCCTGTTTGGGTATATTCTCACCCCGGTGACAGACTGGCGTTAGTACCATAGCTAGCTCCGGTCAGTTTTTCTTTACCCCTGTTAAGAAACAGTCAGGGATTGAATGAGATCGCCCAGCCTCCGAGTAGAAGACGACGATATCCATAATCCGCTTATTTTTCTGGATGGCTCCTGGTCCAGAAGTGGCCGCATTCCTTCCGTAGATCCCCTGGTAAAGATTCTTCAGCAAAAGCAGGCCAGAACCATACGCTTTGCTCCAGGGCAGGATCTTCAATGGGACTCCTGTATGGTGGCTTTTCTGTTGAAGAGTCACAGGCTGTGCCAGAAGCAGGGGCTGGAAGTTAATGTCAAAGCCTTCCCTGCAGAAGTTCATGACCTGCTGAAACTGGCGACAGCCGTTCCACACCACTCACAGATAGAGCCGTCATCTGCAGCTGATTTCAAGCGCATTCCACGGCAGGCAGCTCAATGGCTACTGGATTTCCTGCGCTTTACCGGCGAGGTATCCCAGGGTGGGTGTCGCCTTGTTATGGGAAGAAGCAGTGCTCGATGGACGGACTTTCTCACGTTCTTCAATCAGGCCGGACTGTCAGCCCTTCCCATTGTCACCCTTTTGAGCTTCCTGGTGGGCATGATCCTGGCCTACCTGGGTATGGTGCAGTTGCGGCAGTTCGGTGTTGAAGTCTATGTGGCCAACCTGGTGGGTATCGGCATGGTCAGGGAAATGGGGGCGCTTATGACCGCCATTATCATGGCTGGCCGGACAGGTGCTGCATACGCAGCACAGCTGGGCACCATGCAGGTCAATGAAGAAGTGGATGCACTGACGACACTGGGCATGCAACCGGTGGATTACCTGGTGATGCCAAGGATGCTGGCACTGGTGCTGACCATGCCCCTGTTAACCATATACAGCAATATTTTGGGCATGGTTGGCGGTGGTTTCGTGTCGCTGGGTATGGACGTCACCTACAGGATGTATGTTTACCAGCTGGCAGGTGCCTTCACCTTTGCGGATGTCATGAGCGGCGTATTTAAAAGCCTGGTGTTTGGTTTGCTGATCAGTTTTGCCGGTTGTCATGCCGGCCTGCGCTGCGGTCGCTCTTCCGCGGCTGTCGGTCAGGCAACCACAACCGCCGTGGTTACCGCCATTGTTTACCTGGTGGTGGCGGATGCTGGCCTGAACATTCTTTACTTCCACCTGGGGATCTGATGAATCAGTCTGTCCAAGTCAAACCTGTCCCCGCCATGATCGAAGTCGACGGCCTGACCATGAGCTATGGCAGCAACCTTATCCAGAAAGGGCTGCGCTTTCAGGTCAACCAGGGGGATATCTTTGTCATTATGGGGGGCAGTGGCTGCGGCAAGAGCACCCTGCTCAAGCATATGATTGGGCTCTACGAACCGGCTGAGGGACGCATCTTCTATAAGGGGCGTGACTATTTTTCCCTGCCGGAAGACGAACAGCTGGCCATGAGGAAAAAATGGGGCGTCACATACCAGGGTGGAGCACTGTTCAGCGCCATGACACTGGCTGAAAACGTTGCTTTGCCGTTGCAGCAATACACGAGCCTGTCCCCTGCGGAAATTTCGGAGCTGGTCAGTTACAAACTGTCGCTGGTGGGACTCTCCGGATACGAAGAGTACTACCCGGCTGAGATCAGCGGAGGCATGTGCAAGCGGGCCGGACTGGCCAGGGCCATAGCCCTGGATCCGGAGATTCTGTTTTTTGATGAGCCTTCTGCCGGGCTTGACCCTCTCAGCGCCAGGCGTCTCGATGAGCTGATCCTGAAGTTATGCCAGTCATCCGGTGCCACGGTGGTGATTGTCACCCATGAGCTGGCCAGTATTTTCGCCATTGGCAGTAACGGTGTCTTTCTGGACGCGAAAACCAGAACCCAGCTTGATACAGGTTCTCCGTCGTATATGTTAAATAACAGTCGTGAGCCACTGGTTCGCTCCTTCCTGTCCAGGGGAGAGCAGTCTGCAGGCGTACTGGAGGTCGAATCATGAGCGTAACGGGCAAAGCCAAGCCGGTTTATGCCGGAATCTTTGTTGTTGTCATGATTGCACTGGCGGTTGTTCTGTCGATGGTTGTCGGGGAGAAGGAATTTTCGGGCAATAACAAGATTCGCTACGAGGTTATTTACGACACCAGTATCATGGGACTGAATGTCGGGGCACCGGTAACGCTTCGGGGAGTGAAGATTGGTGAGGTCTCCAGTATCAGAGCCAAGCTGTTCAATGGGCGGAACGAAGTTATGAATTCTGTCTATATCGATATTTATCCTGATACCGTCGTACGTGATGATGAGCTGGATTCGGACAATCTGATGGCTCACCTTATTGAACAGGGTCTGGGGGTTAAGCTTAGAACCCAGAGCCTGCTGACTGGCCTGCTGTACATGGAGGTTGACTTTTATTCGGCGGAATCCAGGCTGGTTCCGGTAGAGACTCGCTACCCGCAGATTCCCACTGTGCCTACTGACCTGGAATCCTTCAGTCAGGGCCTTGAAGACATGAACCTGCCGGAGTTGGTTCAGGATATGCGTGTGCTGATCGCCAGCCTGAGCAGAGTGACTACCAGTAACGAGTTCCAGCAGATTCCCGCGAACCTGAATGTGGCGCTTTCTGCGTTCCAGAATATGTCCATTAAGATGGGGCAGAGCATGACCGACATGCGCAATGAATTTGTGCCCATGTCGCAAAATATGAACACCATGTCGGTTTCCATTGAAGAACGTTTACCCGAGACAGTTGAGAACCTGAACCGGGTGCTGAAAGGCGTTGAGAAAAGCCTGCAGTCACTGGATCAGACAACGATGCATCTGGGAGACAGCCTGGCGCCGGATTCCCCACTGGTCTACCAGTTGCAGCGCAGTTCCAGGGATATCGGGAAGTCCGCAAGGGCGGTGCAGCGGCTGGCGGATATGCTGGAAGAGCAGCCAAGGTCGGTCTGGTCTGGCAAAAACTCCCAGTGAGCGGAGGCTCCCAGGCCTGTATGTGATTGAGGCTCCCAGGCCTGTATGTGATTAAGGAGTTGGTGTAATGATGACAGGTGTCTGTCGTGTTTTAGGTGTGGTTGCGGTCGGATTGCTGCTCACCGCCTGTGCCAGTGACCAGGGCAACAGGTTTTACACTCTGCAGCCTCTGGCGGAGCAGCAACCGGCATCAGCCACAGCCAGTATTGGAGTGGCTCCGGTGAAGGTTCCAGGCTGGATGGATCGCAGTAACCTGGTGTGGGGTGATGGCGGCTTCAGGCTGCATCAGAAGGCCATGGATCGCTGGGCTGAGCCGCTGGAGGATGCCCTGACACGGATTACCAGTCAGAACCTTTCCCGCCTGTTCAGTAATGAGCAGGTAGTCACAGGTCCCTGGCTGAAAAGTGAAAGCCCAGACCTTGAGGTGAGAGTCGAGATTCTTGGTCTGGCTGATACCGGGAGTCTGCTGGAGCTTGATGCGCGCTGGGAGATTGTTGCCAATAGCCGTACTCACTCCGGAGAGAAACTCCGAAAGGCCAGGTCCGAGAAATTCATACGACCATTACCAGCGAATGCTGGTTCAGAACAGTTTGTGGAAGGGTTCAGTCAGTTAATGGTGAAACTGGCGGAAGATATCCGGGTCGATATAAAACAGCTGGGTCAGTGAGCCGGGCTGGACCGTAGAAGTCTAGGAGCCTGACCGAGAATAGCGGTCGAGCATGCTCTTTATGGTAAGAGTCAGTAGATCGAGTCAGATTTTTCACTGAATTTGTGCGAATAGTTGACCTATTTAATCAAATTCAGTGAGACTCTCATCCGCTTTCTATCGAAAAGTGGCCGATCTTCCTGGGCTTTAGGCCGACCTGCCTATTCTTGGTCAGGCTGCTGGCCCGGAACATTCGCTGTTTACTGGACAGCCTGCTCAGGGTTGCCGATGCTCAGCAGCTCAACCTCAAATACCAGGACGGAACCGGGAGGAATGTTGCCCA